>CADAEX010000018.1 GCA_902787125.1 uncultured Spirochaetaceae bacterium | reverse complement strand
GCCTGGATCATATATGTCTCGTGACCGAAGCTGTCGGCGAATACAATGTTGCATCCTGCGTCAGCCATGTCACATGCTGTCTCGTAGCAAGGAGCTCCTTCCTCAACATTCCACTTGAAGATAACCTGGCTGTCGGAAAGTCCCAGGGCCTTCTGTGTCTGGAGTGCTGCCTGATAGAAGTTGTTGTCGTAAGTTGAAGATGCCGGGTCATGAAGGAAGATAAATCCAATCTTGATGTTGGCATACTCACCCTGTGCTGCTGCAGCCTGTTCCTTGGATCCGCCTGCAAATGCAGAAACTGCAACCAGTGCAATTAAACAGATCATTAAAATCTTTTTCATTTTTCCCCTCTTTTATTTTTTTGGTCTTTATTTGAATGTGACAGAGTTGTCTGTCATTGATTCCACAACTGCCAGGGACTCTATCCTGATTCCCCTTGCCCTTATCCTTTTTCCACCGTCCTGGAAGCCCTTCTCTATGGCTATTGCGGCTCCCACCACCACAGCCTTTGCCTGCTCTGCTATTGAGATAAGACCCTCCAGAGCAGCCCCTTTGGCCAGGAAGTCATCCACCAGCAGCAAATGCTCTCCTTCCTTGAGGAATTCGGCAGAAACCACTGCAGTATAGTCTTTGTTGTAGGTATAAGAGTGGATAGGTGCAGTGAGCACTTTTCCAGAGATGTTGGAGGATTTATTCTTCTTTGCAAAGAGCACCGGAACCCCTATCTGCATGGCTGCCGCCAATGCAAGTGCAATGCCTGAGGACTCTATTGTGAGTATCTTGTCAATCTTTTCATTGGAATAGATGGAAGCGATTTCTTTCCCCATTTCCATAAGGAAAGCAGTGTCGATATTCTGGTTGAGAAATGAGTTTACCTTTAGGATGCCGCCCGGAAGAATTGACCCCTCTTCCAATATCTTCTTTTCCAGCGCTTTCATAGAAATATTATATTTATATATAGTGCCAAAATCAAGTGGATTGAAGCATTGAGGCAAAAATTTCTGCGGCGTCCCCCACTAATTCTATACAGGGCCGTTTTTTAAGATATTCGGTGGTGTGGGGCTGGGCAATGTTTGCGTCGGCCTCTACCGGTGCCTTCTTCGGGGCAAGACCCAGGAGCTCACGGCATATGATGGAGCCGCCGCTTCTTTCAGCAAACTGGGCTGCCATTCTCTGGATCCGCTGGTAGTGCTCCTTTTTCTTTGCCAGTGCGTCGGGAGCAGTCATGTCAGATATGCCGAACTTGAGGCCGGCGCACATGAACATGCCGCTGGCAGCACCGCACACTTCCCGCAGCCCGCCCATGCCGGCTCCGAAGGAGAGTGAAAGCTTGGATGCAGTTTCCCTGTCCATTCCCAGTTCCTTGGCAAAGGTCACCAGAACGGCCTGGGCACAGTTGTAGCCTGCCTTGAAGTTTTCCATAGCCTCTTTTCTATATTCTTCAGGAAGAACCGCGATTCCCAGAAGAATCCGGTAGACTGCGAAGGGCTTAAGGCTGTACTTCTTCAGGTAGCCCATGAAGAATTTTACCACAATCAGGGCAGTTATGAATGACACTGCAGTGCCAAGGGTCAGAATGACCCACTGATATGCGGAGAATCCGAAGCCTGCTTTTAAAAGCTTGAAGAAAGAGGCTCCCATGATGGTCGGGATGCCCAGAAGGAACGAGAACTCGGCAGCCAGAGGGCGGGCAAAGCCGCAGAATACGGCGCCGATTATGGTGCTGGCACTGCGGGACATGCCGGGCCACATGGCAAGGCACTGGAAAAGGCCTACGGCCAGGGCCAGCTTTACGGTTATGCCGCCCGGTTCGGTAACCAGGCCCGCCCCTGTCTGCCCCTGCCGGCTGAGGTCGGCCATACGGCGGCTGCTCCTTGCCTCTGCGATAAATATGAGCACAGCTCCTGTTATCAAGGCCACAGCTACGCTGACCGGATTAAAAAGATGGGCCTCCATCCAGTCGTCTATAAGAACTCCGATTACAGCAGCCGGCAGGAAGGCTATTGCAATAAGCCCCCACAGCTTCCATATCCTCCTGTTCTTATCTTTATCCCGGGTAAAGGGGAAGATGTCATTCCAGAAGTAGAAGACCACAGCAAGGATTGCCCCGAACTGGATCACTATATTGAACATGTTCTCAAAGGCCGGGTCTGCAAAAGTAAGGAAACGGCCTGCAATAATCAGATGGCCTGTTGATGAGACCGGGAATGATATGCTCCTAGCCCAAGCTGGCCAGCTTTTTCTGAAGGGCCAGGACTTGAGACCGGAGGTACCGCTGCACAGCAGGTTTCTCCATGACTCCGCAGGCTATACCATCCTTGTCCACCACAGGAATAGCCTCTGTGTCGTAGGTCTCATACAGCTTGTAGAGTTCAGGTATGGACATGTCCGGGGTGCAGGTGGCAGGGCTGTCCTCCATTATGTCAAAGGCCATGACAGCCTGGGAGAACTCAAGCATCTGGATGGATTCCTGCAGGTTCTGCAGGGTGATTATTCCGGCAAACTTTCCTTCATCGTCCTTGACCACAAAGTTCTGGTTATGGTGCTTTGAGAAGGTGTCAAGCAATGTGGTGAGCTTCTCGTATTCAGGCACCACTGTGAAGTGATCCCGGTCGCATACCCGTATACCGCCGGACTCCACCTGGTAGACATAGCATCCTTTCATGATGTCTTCTTCTGTTATATCAAGGCCGCATTCACCGGCTTTGGTCACACCATATTTCACGCAGATAGGGCCCACCAGCTGCACCACAAAGGTGGTGGCTGTGATTATAAGCATTATTGTAGGACCGATAGTGTCGGCAAAGTCCTGCCCTGCGGCGATGGAAAGACCGATAGCCACACCTGCCTGGCTTAACAGGCAGTAGGGGAGGTACTTGTATACAGACTCGGGGGCTTTTGTCAGCTTGGAGCCGATCCGTGCGCCGATGGATTTGCCCAGGGTACGGCAGAAAATGTAGAGAACTGCGATGAAGCCTATGTAGGCGGTCACATTCCATATATTGAGCTTAGCCCCTACTAAGACGAAGAAAAGTACATAGATAGGTGGCGTGAACTTCTCGGTCAGGGAAAAGACGGGCCGGGTCTTGGCCGGGGCAAAGTTCACCATGAAGAAGCCCAGGGACATAGCTGCAAGTATATTGTCCAGATTGAAGAACTCGCACAGTCCTGTGGAAAGAAGCAGGGAGCCCAGGGAGAAGGCCAGGATACGTCCCTCGTCCTTCATAACATTGCGGATGAACATGGAGAGGAGGAAACCGAAGAGGGAACCCACTATGATGGAGGCAAATACATCGTAGCCCAGCAGTGCGATCTGGTACAGGAAAGACCCGGCCCGGCTTCCCAGCAGGGCAGAGGCCACCGAGGCAGCCACCGCATAGAGTATAAGGGCTACTGCGTCGTCCATGGCCACAATGCCATATACAATGGTGGTAAGGGGCCCCTTGGTCCTGTTCTCCCGCAGCACGTCGGTGGTGGCTGCCGGGGCGGTGGCTGAGGATATGGCACCCAGTATGCCGCCCATGGCTATGGATACCGGCACATTGCCGGTTATTGCAATGGAAATTGCTGTGACAAGGATAGTCACCACGATAAACGGAACAATTGCTTCCATTATCAGGATGCCTACAAACTGCTTTCCATATTTCTTTATGGTGGCCATCTTCAGCTCACCGCCGATCAGAAAGCCGATAAGGGTCAGAGCCATGTTGGAAAGGGGAGTCAGAGTGGTGACTACATCGGAGTTCAGCACCTGGAGGCCGGACTGGCCTATGAGTATTCCTATTACGATGTATCCCACCACCTGAGGAATCTTGAGCTTCTGGAACAGCCTGCCCCCTATAGCTCCCATGAACAGGATAGTTCCCAGCATCAGTATAAGGTTTGCACTTTCTACAGAGTCAAAGTGCATGAAGTTAGGAAGCAGTTCCCCTAGTGTTATCATAATTATTTTTTAGGTACGATCCGGTCGAATCCGGTGTATGGCACCAGGTTCTTTGGAATAAGGATTGAGCCGTCTGCCTGCTGGTTGTTCTCGATGATGGCAATCATAGCCCGGGTAAGAGCCATGGCTGTGCCGTTGAGCATGTGCAGGTAGTTGGTTCCGTTCTCGTCCTTGTACTTTATTCCAAGGCGGCGAGCCTGGAAGTCGGTGCAGTTTGATGTGCTGGTGATCTCACCATAGTCGCCGCGGCCAGGCATCCAAGCCTCAAGGTCGTACTTGCGGTATGCGGATGCACCCAGGTCTCCGGTACATGTATCAACTACGCGGTAAGGAACATCCAGACCCTGGAAGATCTTTTCCTCCACAGAGCGGATATACTGGTGCATCTCGTCAGATTTCTCAGGCAGACAGTAGATGAACATCTCCACCTTGGAGAACTGATGCACTCTGTAGAGTCCCTTGGAGAACTGGCCTGCAGCACCTGCCTCCCGGCGGAAGCAGTGGGAAAGGCCTGCCATCTTTATAGGAAGCTTGCTTGCATCTATAGTCTTGCCTGCAAAGTAGCCGCCCAGTGTTATCTCGGCAGTTCCTACCAGACATGTGCCTGTTCCCTCGACTGTATAGATATTGCTTTCCTCGCCCCGGGGATTGAATCCGATGCCGGCGGCAACCTCTTCCTTGGCTACATCCGGTGTGATGAACGGGGTAAAGCCTTCTTTCATGATTATGTCCATTACATAGCGTGTAAGAGCCAGCTCCAGGATCACAGCCTCGTTCTTAAGATAGTAGAACTTGGTGCCGGAAACTCTGGTGGCAGTCTCGAAGTCCACCAGGTCCAGAGCCTCGCACAGCTCCACATGGTCCTTCGGCTGGAAGTTGAACTGCGGGATGTTGCCCCACTTCTTGACCTCAAGGTTCTCCTTGTCCTCTTTGCCGATAGGTGCATCGGGATGAGCCATGTTAGGAATGTCCATCATGGCAACCTTGAAGGCTTTTTCAGCCTCCTCGTAATCCTTCTCCAGGGCTGCGATGTCCTCCTTAAGCTTCTTGCCTTCTGCAATCAGGGCAGTGCGCACATCCTGCTCCAGCTTTCCTTTCATCTTGGCGGCATTCTCGTTCCGCTGCTGGCGAAGTGAATCCAGCTTCTGCTGAAGTGCGGTCTTCTCGTCGTAAAGCTTGACAACAAGGTCGGCATCGGCCACCATGTTCCTGTCTGTGATATTCTTCTTAACCTGCTCAAGGTGTTCCTTGATGAATTTAATGTCTAACATACTTCTATTTTACACCTTTTTAATTATTTATGCTATACTGATTATGGAGGGAACTATGAAGACCGACCTTGGAAAAAAGACAATCCTCTACCCGATGCCAGTTCTGATGGTGGGGACTTATGATAAGAAAGGAAAACCGGACCTGATGGCTGCAGCCTGGGGCGGAATATTCAACGACAATATGGTATGCCTGTGTCTGGATAAATCACATAAGACTGTTGCAAACCTTAAGGAGCGCAAAGCTTTTACTGTGGCAGTTGCAGATGCAGACCATGTGACAGAGTGCGACTATGTGGGCATTGTCTCGGCATATGAGGAATCTGACAAGCTGGTAAAAGCTGGCCTTACTGCAAATAAGAGTGCAAATGTGGATGCTCCTGTTATAGAGGAGCTTCCCCTGACTCTGGAATGCCAGCTGGTGAGCTATGACGACAGCACCGAGCAGGCTGTGGGAAACATAATCAATGTGATTGCTGATGACAGCATTCTTACCGGCGGCAAGGTGGATCCGGCCAAGCTAAAGGCCATTACCTACGACCCGGTGAACCACACTTATATCCAGCTGGGCAAAGTTGTGGGAAAAGCTTTCTCCGACGGCAAGAAGCTGAGATAGTCAGATCATCAGGTGTGCCATGACCTTGGCATCATTCTGAAGATTTTTTATCCATGTATACTCATTGGGCATGTGGCAGGTCTCGTCTATGGTGGACCATACTGCCACGTTCATTCCTATATTGCGCAGGTGGGCTGCCACTGTGCCGCCCCCTATTCCCACCAGGTGAGCCTCTTTGCCTGCCACATCCTTAAGCACTTTCTCAAGCCGCTTTATTATGTGGCTCTGGGGATCCGACTTCCTGGAGACTCCGTCCACCACTTTCTCTATCTCTATCTGCACTCCGTATTCTTTCTCCACCTGAGCGCAGCGGCGTCTTATCTCTGCCATAATCTCATCCATATCGGCAGTAGGGAGGATGCGGCAGTCCAGGTAGAACACATCATCTCCCGGGATTGTGTTCACATTAGGTATGTTGGCCTCCTTCTTTGTGGGGGCAAAGGTGGAGCGGGGCGGATTGAACAGGTTGTCCTGGAAGCTCTTGAAATAATCGTTAAGTTCCGACATCTTGAGCACCAGTGCGCTGGCTGCCACAAAAGCGTTCTTCCCCAGCTCCGGCCGTGACGCATGGCATTGCACACCCTTGGTATGGAACCTTAGCCACAGCATGTTCTTCTCGGCTATCTCTATCTCGTCTCCGGCAGGGCATCCTGAGTCAGGCACCAAGGCATAGTCCTCCTTGCCGAACAGCTCCGGATGATGCTCCAGTATGTACATGAGACCGTAGACAGAACCGATCTCCTCATCTGCCACAAACAGCAGCTTTACTGTATCTTCAGGCTCTATCCCTGCATCCTTAAGTGCCAGAGCCGCCATTACAGATGCCACTATGCCGTGCTGGTTGTCTTCCACGCCACGGCCGTAGAGCTTTCCATCCTTCTCCACAACTTTGTAGGGATCGGTGTTCCACAGCTTAAGGTCTCCGGGAGGCACCACATCCACATGGCTCATAATCCAGAAGTTTCTGTTTTTATTCTTGCCCGGGATCGTGAGGATCAGGCTGGGGCGGACTCCCTTGTATGCCTTCTCATCCGGTGCCTCGATATACTGGAAATCGGTGTAACCCTGCTTCCTGAGCCATTCCTCAAGGGCATGAGCCTTCTTATATTCTCCCTCGCCGCCTGAAAGGGGAGAGATGGCCGGGATGGATGAGAGCAGTGTCTCCAGCTCCACGAAAGTTGATTTATGTTCATCAATATATTTGCATATCTCTTTGTTCATTTTGCACCTCTGGCTATTCAAAAAAAATCTATTTTTAGATATACTATTATAAAATTTCACTAAATGCCATATTTAAGTGGGGTAATTATGAAAAATATGGGGCATTTCCGCCATACTTATATATTCTTTTTTCTTCTGATTATGCTGGCTCTGACCGGCTGCAACAACAAGATGGGCTATTTTGTGGTGGCCTGGCCCGAGGACTTTTCAGTCATGGGCTGTGCAGATGTATTCCCCATAAAATCTGAATCTCACCTTAGAAAAACCCATATCCTCAATCTGGGGAACAAGAAGTATGCCGAGATTGCAAGCTTCCGGGGGTTTGTGTTCCGCACTAAGAAAGAGGCTAAGGCAGCCCAGAGCGAGCTGTGGCCATACAAGGATCTTTTCGCCTATGCCGAGGCAAAGACTCCTGTCAGGGAGACTCCCGATGTCCAGAGTGCCCGTGTCTATATCCTCAGGGAAGGTCAGGTGATCAAGATTATAGACCGGGGTGATGAGAAGGTGCAGCTGGGAGATCATCTTTCCGGCTACTGGTATAAGATTATCACCGATGACGGCATTGTGGGTTACTGCTTTGACAGAAACCTGACTATTTACATGGATGACGGGAAAGGGAACTCAACCCGTACAGTAGATATCACTATGTTTACAGACCGCTTCTTCGGGAACCAGTGGTATCCGGTGGAATACAGAGAGGAGATGGAACAGGATTATCCGAATCTGGCAGTTCTCAGGGATGGCCGGTGTCTGTGGGGCGAACTTGAGAAAAAAGAGATATATCTCCGGGACGGTAAGAGAGAGCATCGGTTCAAATTCACCGAGGTCAAGCAGCAGTCCCATAACCGGATCCTGTTTGTCGGTGCTTCCATTGATATCACATTCTATCCGGACGGAAGGCTCTTTGTACGTTATTCTGATGACGGCGTTGACCGGTCTGAGTTCTTTATCACCTTGGATACACCTCTGCAGGACTACATTGCAGAGCAGAACAAGCAGAAAACTGATGAATACACTCTCCTTATGCAGCGTGTTCAGTTTTTTGAGAGCCCTGACAACGGAAGGCTCAAGTTCAATTCCGACAAGACTTTTGTATGGACAGAACGGTATGCCGAAATGGCAGAGTTCATCCCTTCTGCCAACGGCGACAAAGGTATTGTGGACAACCAGCGGTATGTCTCCGAAAAGCTTAAGAAATCAAGGGGCTACGATGGTGTCATAACTCTGACATTCTCCCGCACTGCAAAAGAGATGAGCTTTATTTTCAAACGGCTTACAAATGGCGATCTTCAGCTGATCTATATTCCGGAGGAAGCTTTCAAAGGGCTGGTTCTGACCAAGGTTCCGGAAAATACAAAAATAATTATGTTCAGTCCGGTGAGCGAGGCAGGCCGTTAATGGCATTCGTGGCATTAAGCGGTGTCTCCCTGGCCTTCGGTGACAGAGATATCCTGCAGGATGTGAACCTCAACATAGGACCTGATACCCGAGCTGCCATTGCAGGGGCCAACGGAAGCGGAAAGACCACATTCATGCGCATCATGGCAGGGCTTATCCAGCCTGACAAAGGAACCATGACCATGCAGAGGGGTACCCGTATAAGCTATCTGCCTCAGTCCGGCCTTACACATTCGGGGCTCACACTGATGGAGGAGACAGAGAAGGCCTATGATTATTATCAGACCCTGCTGGACCGGAAGGAACAGATAGGGCATCTTCTGGAGCAGTCCCAGAGTTCTTCCAAGGAGACAGAACGTCTTCTTGAGGAGGATCACGATATCCAGGAACATCTTCTGAACAGCGGCTACTACGACCGCAAGGTGGTCAAGGAGAAAGTGCTTTTAGGTCTGGGCTTTACCAGAGCAGACTTTGACAAACACACAGAGGCTTTTTCCGGCGGATGGCAGATGCGCATTGCCCTGGCTAAGGTGCTTCTTGAAAGCCCCGATATAATGCTTCTGGACGAGCCCACCAACTATCTTGATCTTGAGGCCAGGGTGTGGCTTGAGGACTTTATAAACTCATACAAGGGAGGAGTAGTGGTTGTATCCCATGACCGTTCCTTCCTGGATTCCACAGTCAACGAAATATACGAACTTTTTAACGGCAGGATGAACCGTTATAAAGGCAATTACTCTGAATATGAGAAGCGGCGGAGCAAGGAGCTTGAATCTCTGATTGAGCGCTATAAGCAGCAGCAGGAGGAGATAGCCAGGGTTGAATTCTTCATCCGCCGGTTCCGCTACCAGGCTACCAAGGCAAAGCAGGTGCAGAGCCGTATCAAGTACCTTGAGTCCCTTCCCCGCATAGAGATACCCGAAAGCCTCAAGAAGATGCATTTCTCCTTCCCGGCCCCGCCCCACTCCGGCAATGATGTCCTTATCCTTTCCGATGTAAGCAAGGCCTATGGGGACAACCATGTCATAAACCACCTGGATTTCTTTGCAAACCGGGGAGAGAAGATTGTGTTTGCCGGAAAGAACGGGGCAGGAAAGTCCACCCTTATGCGTATCATTGCCGGAGTGGACAAGGATTTTACCGGCTCTGTCCGATATGGTACAGATGTAAAGATAGAATATTTCTCGCAGGATTTCGAGGCTACCCTGAACAACCAGAAGACAGTTCTGGAAGAGGTGGAGGATGCTGCCCCCACCGATCTTATTCCACAGGTGCGGAACCTGCTGGGGGCCTTCCTTTTCCGGGGTGACGACATATATAAATCTGTCTCTGTATTAAGCGGCGGCGAGAAGAACAGGATTGCACTCCTTAAGATGCTGCTGCACCCGGCCAACCTTCTGGTGCTGGACGAGCCCACCAACCACCTGGATATAAACTCAAAGGATATTCTGCTGGAGGCTCTTAAAAAGTACGACGGCACAGTGCTCTTTGTCTCCCACGACAAATACTTTATAGAGAACTTGGCCGACCGGGTGCTGGAGCTGGGTGACGGTAAAGCCACCAGCTATGTAGGGGACTATGCCTATTATTTGGAAAAGAAGGCCCAGCAGGCTGCAGCTGCAGAAGGAACCCCGACGGCACAGGCTGCATCTGCCAGCCAGCCGAAACAGGCCCAGCTGAGCCGTGAGGAATCCAAGCAGCGCAAGCGGGATCTCAAGAGGCTGGAGCGGGAGCTGGAGCAGGTTATGGCAGACCTGGATGCCCTTGAGCAGGAGATTTCCCGCTTGAACGAGGATATGGCAAAGCCTGAGAACTACTCCGACGGAGCAAAGATAAAGGAGCTCAAGGCTCAGCTGGATGCGGATGAATCTGCACTTGAGACAAAGACCGCCCGGTGGGAGGAGTTGGAAGCGGCAATTGCGGAGCTTCAGGAGAACTGATATGAGAAAAGAGGACATGCATCTGATCTGGAAAGAGACCGGGCGGACCTTTGACAAGGATTACAGAATTTTCAAGACATATCGTGTAGACCGGGAAATGGAGGATGGCCGGAAAGGGGACTTTGTCCTGGTGGATTCTCCGGACTGGGTTAATATAATAGCAGTGGTCAAAAATGATGCAGGTAAGGACTGTTTCCTTATGGTCCGGCAGTTCAGGCACGGTACCGGAAATATCTCTCTTGAATTTCCTGCAGGCATAGTGGATCCAGGGGAAGAGCCTCTCCATGCTGCAGTCCGGGAACTTAGGGAAGAGACAGGCTACAGGGCCGGCAGGATGACCCTTATCGGCACTGCATCTCCAAACTGTGCATTCATGAATAATACCAACTACACCTATTATGCCGAGGACCTGGAGAAGGCCTATTCCCAGGATCTGGATAAGGATGAGGCCATCGATGTCAAGCTGGTGCCGGTGGATGAGGCAGAGCAGGGCTTCGGCCATGGAGAGATGATGAATGCTATATGTATCCTCTCCCATTACTTTTACCTGCGTATGAAAAAAAATGCGCTTAATATGGACAAGAAGAATAAATGCTGATATAGTAGAGCAACATGGTGCCCTAGCCAAGTGGTAAGGCCACGGTCTGCAAAACCGTTATACTGCGGTTCGAATCCGCAGGGCACCTCTTAAGTCCTGTCAGCTTGGCAGGACTTTTTTTTACAGTGGGTGAATTATATGAAAGTTTATTGTGTTCCAGTCGGAATGCTCCAGACAAACTGCTACATCCTTGCATGCGAAGATACCAAGAAAGCTGTTATTGTAGATCCCGGCGACGAGGGACCTAAGATTGATTCTCTTATTAAGAATGAAGGTCTTGATCCAATCCTGGTGGTGAATACCCACGCCCACTATGACCATATCGGAGCCGACCGTTATTTCCATGACAAAGGTATCCCTGTCGCAATCCATAAGCTGGATTCCAACCTCATGATGTCTGGCGGCGGGGCAGAGATATTAGGTTCCCGCAGCGTACCTAACCCGGCTCCCGACAGATATCTGGAGGAAGGTGACACCATAGAGTTCGGCAATCAGAAGCTTTCTGTGATCTTTACGCCGGGCCACTCCCCTGGATCAATAAGCCTCTACAGCCAGAAGGACAACCTGCTGTTCTGTGGAGACGCCCTTTTCTGCCGCAGCATAGGACGCACCGACCTGCCTGGCGGTGATTACGACACACTTATGCACAGCCTGCGGGAAAAGCTTTCCAAGCTGCCGGGGCAGACCCAGGTGTTCCCGGGGCATGGTCCCGATACCGATATAGAGGGAGAGAACAAGTTCAATCCCTGGCTTATGAGATAGGAGGTGAAGATGTCTTTTTCTCTGCTTTGGAAATTAGGAATGGTGACTCTTGTTGTAGGTACCATCTTCTTTCTTTCTTATATTTATCCGAACATCAAGACTCCGAAATGGAGACGGAAGATCATCTCTGCCAAATACCTGCGGGACAGACAGCACTTTGACCTGGCAGACCAGGTGCTGGAGGGGGCTATCAAGGAGTTCCCGGCCGCCATTGAAGTTTATCATGTTTATAATCAGTACTATTCCACCCCGGAGGATATGAAGAGGATTTATGATGTCTTTGCCGCCGGCTATGAGAAGACCCATGATGCCGGTCTTGGTGTGGTCATGGCCCGGATGCTGGTGGAAGAGGGTGATGTGGAGAAAGCGGCAGCTCTTCTTGAAAGTGCAGAGGCTCAGGAGTATATGCTTACCCACAACCTGCCGGTGAAGGCTGAGCTGTACTATCGCCAGGGAAACCTGGAAGAGGCCGAGAAAGAGTATCTCGATTTTTATAAGAAGCTTTATCCCGATGCACAGAACGAGAAGGAGATCTTCTCCGATTTCCAGCCTGAGGAGCTTATATTCCTTGCCCTTATCCGGTGGGAACTTAAGAAGGATTGGCGCAGCATAGTATCATGTCTGCCTGTCAAGTCAATCATGGAAGAGGATGACTGGCTGTCTCTTTATCAGAAGCTTAAGGAGGATCAGCCTAAGCTCACTGTAAAAACAGGTGTATACGGTCCTGCAGAAAAACTCTTGGAGTTCAGGAAAAACCAGATAGAGAAAAAGATAGAGTTCCTTCACGAAGTGATGAAGGCCTTTTTGTGATTAAGCCAGCTGGCTGCGGTTTGAGATTATCTTTGAGATAAGGCCGTAATCAAGGGCTTCTTCTGCACTCATCCAGTAGTCACGGTCTGTGTCTTTCTCCACCTGGGCAAGACTTTTTCCGGTTTCCTTTGCAATAAGTGCATTTATTTTCTGTCTTGTCTTCTCAATCTCTTTTGCGTGAATCTCAATCTCGGTGGCAACGCCGCGGATGCCGCTCAACGGCTGGTGGATAAGATAGTGGGAATTAGGGAATCCGAACCGGTTCTCCTTATCTCCTGCCAACAGGATAAGGGCCCCTGCGCTGGCTGCAAGGCCCATGGCAATCATAGTCACCTTAGGCTTCACAAACCGGATCATGTCGAAGATTGCATAAGCAGAATCCACATCTCCGCCGGGGGAATCGATGAAAACCTTGATAGGATCATCATTCTCTGCCTCAAGCATAAGAAGCTGGCTCACCACCTTCTCTGCCATCTTTTTATCTATCTCGCCGGAGATCAGTATAGACCTGGTCTTGAGCAGTGTCTCGTTGTTATCCTGCTTCCCGGTGTCTTTTACATCTTTTTCTTCGCTCATAATTTAAATATATCATTTTTTTTCTAAATATGCTATACTGTAATTTGGGAGGATAAAATGAGTATCACCATCTTTTCACAGGGAGCTGCCGGAGAGGTTACCGGTTCCCGCCATTTCCTTTTTACAGATAAGGCTAAAATACTTGTAGACTGCGGAGCTTTCCAGGGTAAGCGGGAAGAGGCTGACCGGAAGAACCGCCAGTGGGATTTCGATGCCTCAGCTCTTGATGCAGTGGTGCTGACCCATGCCCATTACGACCACTGCGGCCTTATTCCTCTTCTTCCTAAGCATAAATACCAGGGCAATATTTACAGTACAGCTGCAACCCGGGATGTGGCAAACCTTATAATGATGGACTCCTGCAAGATTCAGGCCGCCGATGCCATACATCTGGCCAAGCGGGCTGCCAAGCTGGGCAAGACTTTTGACTGGGAGCCTCTGTACAAGGATACCGATGTGGTTGAGGCCATAAGCCAGTTTGTAACCCTCTCTTACAACAGACCTCAGATTGTTGCAGACGGTGTTACAGCAAAGTTCTTTGACGCAGGTCATATCCTGGGATCATCTTTGATACACTTCACCATCAAGGATGGAGACAGAAAAGTGCGGATTCTCTATACCGGCGACCTGGGCCGCAACGACGAGCCTATCCTGAACGATCCTCAGCCTGCAGACCCTGCTGAATACATAGTGCTGGAGAGCACCTACGGCGACCGGCTCCACGAGGGTAAGAAAGATGTGATGCCACAGCTGGCCAAGATAGTGAACGAGACAGTGGCCCGGGGCGGAAAGATAATCATCCCTGCTTTTGCAGTGGGCCGTACTCAGGAACTGGTATTCTATCTGCATCTGCTCCATGACCAGAATCTTATTCCTTCTATCCCTATTTTTGTTGACAGCCCTATGGCAGTGAATGCAACTTCAATCTACAAGCTGCACCAGGAGTGCTATGACGAGGAGACTCACGAGGCTTTCACCAAGCACCATGACAACCCCTTCGGTTTCAACGATGTACGTTATGTGGACAGCGTGGAGGAATCCAAGAAGCTCAACGAGCTCAAGGGACCGGCTATGATTATCTCGGCATCTGGAATGTGCGAGTCCGGCCGTATCCTGCATCATCTTATGAACAATGTGGGAGACGAGCGGAACACCATCCTTCTGGTGGGCTACATGGCTGAATACACACTGGGACGGCGCATCAAGAACCGGGAGAAGCAGATCAAGATTTTCGGCGACATGTAC
>CADAEX010000017.1 GCA_902787125.1 uncultured Spirochaetaceae bacterium | reverse complement strand
GCTTCCGAATTCCCTAAGATTTTTGAATGCCCCAACTGCGGGCGCAAGGTGAAGGCTCCAGCTCCGGGACGCTATCGCTGTCCAAAGTGCAAAGAACCAATCAGGGTGTAAGATGAGCGTCACACTGAACTCGGTAGCCTGCGGCGACCTTCGGTTCAGCGTGACAGTGATTCCAGTTCCTTCACATGTTCTATCAGCTCAAAAGGTGTCATACCGTAGCTGCATTTTACCCGCCGGGAGGCCAGGGCGTGGGCCAAGGAGCCGCTGACGGCGGCGTCGTATGCCCCATACCCCTGCGCCAGAAGCGCAGCCACAAGGCCGGCCAGCACGTCGCCGCTGCCCCCCTTGGCCAGGCAGGAACTGCCCAAGGTGTTCACCGACACCTTCACGCCCTGGGCGATGAGACAGTTTGCCCCCTTGAGGAGGAGCACTGCCTGGGGGAAGGTGGCGCAGAACCGGCGCACCAGCTCAAAACGGTGTTCGGCAATGTAGGGGACGTCATACTCCCCCAGACCGCAGAGGCCAAGCAGGGTGGCAAACTCCTTGGGATGGGGCGTCAGCACCACCTTCTTCCGCCGCAGTATAAGCTCTTTTATTCCTTTATATTTCAAAATATCAGCATCAAAGACACAGGCTGCATCAGGGTGTGCATCAAGCCAGGCCAGAGCCCCGACGGACGGCACACCAAGCCCCATCCCAAGGGCGAGGGCGTTGGTTGCGGCCGGCGGGACAGGGCTGTCCATAAGCTCATAAGGGCAGCAGACCGGCCGGCCCGGGCACACCAGTGTCACCAGCCCTGCCCCGAAGGCAAATGCGGCGCTTGCGGCGATAATTCCGGCACCCGGCTTCTCTCCCATCACCACAGCCCGGCTTCTCTCCCATCACCACAGAGACATGGCCGAAACTCCCTTTGTTCACATTTTGAACAACTCTGGTGGGGAGCTTTAGATCACTCTCCTGCAGCAGCCTCAGATTTCCATTCACATAATATTCAGGTCTGGAGCAGGAAATCTCCCCCAATTGATCCTTCATGGAATCGGACAGATATCTCTCCTCTATGGGATGGTCAATTACAGTTTTCATACTCTAAATATAACACAATATAACATTTTCAAAAGTTATTGTATAAAAATTTATTTAGGAATAAAATCAAAAGAACGGAAAATGAGGAGGCAAAATTTTGACTGGAAAACCTGTAATATCATCTCAGCGCTGCAAAGGCTGCGGATTGTGTATAGGTGCATGCCCTAAGAAGATCCTGGAAATGTCCAAAGAAACTAACAAGCAGGGTGTTCATTATCCGGTATGCAAAGATGAATCGCAGTGTATAGCCTGTACATTCTGTGCGACTATGTGTCCTGATATCGCTATTGAGATTATTAAATATTAAAAGAGTGACCTGATATGAGTGAAAAGATTTTAATGAAAGGTAACGAGGCAATAGGAGAGGCAGCTATCCTGGCTGGATGCCGCCACTATTTCGCATATCCTATTACCCCTCAGAATGAGATACCTGCATACATGGCAAAGCGTCTGCCGGAGGTTGGGGGAACATTCCTCCAGGCCGAGAGCGAGCTGGCCGCAGTAAGCATGGTTATGGGTGCATCTGCCGGCGGAGCACGGGTTATGACATCTTCATCATCCCCTGGAATCTCCCTTAAGCAGGAGGGAATCTCCTATATGTCCGGCGCACAGCTTCCAGCTGTAATTGTAAACATGATGAGAGGAGGCCCTGGCCTCGGAAACATCGCAGGAGCCCAGGGAGACTACTTCCAGGCAACCCGCGGCGGTGGAAACGGCGACTACCACGTTCTGGTCATTGCACCGGGCAACGTGCAGGAGCTGGCTGACTACACAGTGAAGGCTTTCGAGCTGGCCGACAAATATAGAATTGTATGCATGATCCTGGGCGACGGTTACCTGGGACAGATGTCTGAGCCTCTGGTTCTTCCTAAGGCTGTGGGCAAGCTTCCTGAAAAGGACTGGGCCCTCACCGGAGCAAAGGGAAGAGAGCCTCACATCATCGCATCCCTGCGCCTCAATCCGGACAACTATCTGGAGAAGCATGTATACGACCTGTACGAGAACTACAAGAAGATCGAGGAGAACGAAGTTATCTACGACACCCAGAACATGGATGACGCAGACTATATGATCGTCGCTTACGGTACAGCTTCCAGAATCTGCAAGAAGGCTATAAGAATGCTCAGGGCAGAGGGAATCAAGGTGGGCCTGTTCCGCCCTGTCACCTTGTGGCCGTTCCCTAAGAAGGAGATTGCAGAGGCTGCAAAGAAAGTTAAGAAGATCCTCACTGTAGAGATGAGCATGGGACAGATGGTCCAGGATGTTCAGATCAATGCCGGAAAGTACTGCGATGTAGACTTCCTTGGCCGTCCTGGCGGAATGCTGCCTGAGGTTGAAAAGATTGTTCAGAGGGTTAAGAGCTATGTCTGAAGAAAAAATTTATTCATTTCCAAAATCCATGAGAGAGGTGACCACCCACTACTGTGCTGGTTGCGGTCATGGAATTGTACATAAACTGATTGCACAGATCATGGACGAGCTGGGAATCCAGGAGAAGACTCTTGTCATCGCTCCTGTAGGATGCTCAGTTCTTGCATACAACTACCTTAAGGCTGACGGACTTGAGGCTGCCCACGGAAGAGCACCAGCTGTATCCACAGGACTCAAGAGAGTTCAAAAGGACAAGGTTGTAATCTGCTATCAGGGCGACGGCGACCTTCTGGCAATCGGAACTGCAGAGACTGTACATGCAGCCAACAGAGGCGAGCATATCACAGTAATCTTCATCAACAACGCTATCTACGGTATGACAGGCGGTCAGATGGCTCCTACCACAATGGAGGGCCAGGTTACAAAGACCACTCCTTACGGAAGAGATCCAAAGGAAGTGGGCTGGCCTATCAGAGCATGCGAGCTCCTCAACACTCTTGAGGCTCCTTACTATATCGAGCGCTGTGCTGTATATGATGTGAAGCACATCAACCAGACAAAGAAAGCCATCAAGAAGGCTATCCAGAACCAGATTGACGGCAAGGGCTACTCCTTTGTGGAGATCCTTTCCATGTGTCCTACAAACTGGGGCGTGGATCCTACAAAGGCAGCTGAATGGGTACGGGATGTCATGGAACCATACTATCCTGTAAAGTGCTTCAGAGATGGAGGTGAGAAGAAATGACAAAAGAGCTTATTTTTGCCGGATTCGGCGGACAGGGCGTCATCCTCGCCGGAAAGATCCTGTGCATCGCAGCTATGAAAGAGGATAAGTGTGTATCCCACATCCCATCCTACGGTGCCGAGATGCGGGGTGGTACAGCAAACTGCAGCGTAGTAGTTGCAGATGAAGAGATTGCATCTCCTGTTGTAGAGCATCCAGACATCTGTATCGTTCTCAACAAGCCATCCCTGGACAAGTTTGAGCCACGGATGAAAGAGGGAGGAATCCTTATTTACAACACATCTCTGATTGAGAACAAGCCGAAGCGCACCGACATCAAGGTGTATGGCATTGACTGCAACCGGATTGCCGCAGAGAACGGCAGCGAAAGAGCAGGAAACATGGTTGCCCTGGGCGCACTGGTCAAGATCGTGCCATGGCTGTGCAACGTGGACTCCTTTGCTTTTGCTCTGGATCAGGCTATTTCTGCCCGGAACAAGAAGTTCAACGAAGTCAACCTTAAGGTCATTAAGGCAGGCTACGACCTACCGCTGAACGCGCAGTAAGTTGTAATACTTTGGAAAATGCAATAGCAGAAGCCGGGGTCTTACATCCCGGCTTTTTTAGTATAATAGGATTAGGAGAAACCAAATGAGCGAGAAAAACAAGATTGGACACAAAGTGGCATTCATCAGAGAGAGCCGCGACCTGACAGTGGAAGATGTGTCAGAACGGGCAAACCTGGCGGTACAGACAATTACAGACATTGAGAACGGAAACCTTATTCCGGGGCTTACACCGCTGATCAAGATTGCCAGAGTCCTAGGCGTCCGTTTGGGAACTTTCCTGGATGATGAGGAGAATATCGGTCCAGCAGTGACCCGGAAGAACGAGAAGACTGAGGTTACCCGCTTCTCTGACAGAAGCAATGCCAAGGCATCGGACTTGGACTTCTATTCCCTGGCTCAAAATAAGGCAGGCCGGCACATGGACCCGTTCATGATCGACGTGTTCCCGGATTCCCACAAGGATGTGCACCTTTCCACCCACGAGGGAGAGGAGTTCATCTATGTGATGAAGGGACAGATTGAAGTTATCTACGGCAAGGAGAAGTATGAGCTTTCCGAAGGGGACAGCATCTACTACGACTCCATTGTAGCCCATCACCTCCACTCTGTAGGCAAAGAGCCTGCAAAGATTCTGGCTGTGGTTTACACACCGTTCTAAGGAGAGACCATGTTTGATATGACTTTGGGCGAGATGCTCAGATACCAGACTGAAAAAGACCCGGAGCATGAGTTCCTGGTCTACCCTGACCGGGACCTGCGCCTTACCTATGCCCAGTTCGACCACCGTGTGGACCTTCTGGCAAAGGGACTTCTGGCAATAGGAATAAAGAGGGGCGACCACGTAGGAATGTGGGCCACCAATGTGCCTGACTGGCTTACCTTCCTCTTCTCCTGTGCCCGGATCGGTGCAGTCTTTGTAACAGTGAACACAATGTACAAGCTCCACGAGCTTGAGTACCTTATGAAGCAGTCGGACATAACCACCCTGTGCCTCTCCAACGGCTACCGGGACAACGACTATGTGGCCATGACCAAGACTCTGGTGCCCGAGATGGACTACTATGAGCGGGGACATCTTAAATCCAAGACTTTCCCCTTCCTCAAGAATGTGATCTACATCGGACAGGAGAAGCACCGTGGTATGTTCTCCACCCAGGAGATAATGCTGCTGGGCCAGCATGTGCCAGACGAGGATCTTTTCGAGGCAGAGCATGCAGTGAAGAAAGATGATGTTGTCAATATGCAATACACATCGGGAACCACAGGATTCCCCAAGGGAGTCATGCTTTCCCACTACAACATCCTGAACAACGGCTACTACATCGGCGAGAGCATGAAATATACATCCAAGGACCGTGTCTGCCTGCCGGTGCCACTGTACCACTGCTTCGGAATTGTACTTGGGGTAATGGCAATCTATTCCCACGGTGCAACTCACGTTATGCTTGAGCACTTTGATGCAAAGCAGGCCCTCATAGCAATAGACCACGAGAAATGCACCTCCATCTACGGAGTGCCTACCATGTTCATAGCAGAGCTGAACCATCCGGACTTCAAGAAGTACGATATGTCCAGCCTGCGGACCGGAATCATGGCTGGTTCCCAGTGCCCTGTGGAGCTTATGAAGCGGGTTGTGAACGAGATGAACATGAAGGATATAACCAGTGTCTACGGCCTTACCGAGTCTTCCCCCGGCATGACTCAGAGCACCACCGAGGATCCGCTGGAAAAGCGTGTCACCACAGTAGGAAAGGAGCTTCCGTTCATCGATGTCAAAGTCCTGGACCCAGATACTCTGGAGGAGTGTCCGCCGGAGGTTGTGGGAGAGCTGTGCTGCAAGGGCTACAACATCATGAAGGGCTATTATAAGATGCCTGAGGAGACTGCCAAGATCATCGACAAGAACGGCTATCTCCACTCTGGAGACCTGGGACTCAAGACCAAGGACGGCTACTTCAAGGTTACCGGCCGTATCAAGGATATGATCATCCGGGGCGGCGAGAATATTTATCCGATGGAGATAGAGGAGTTCCTCCGCACCATGCCTGAGATCAAGGATGTGCAGGTGGCAGGAATTGCCAGCAAGAAATATGGCGAGGTGGTGGGCGCATTCGTAATCCTCTATCCTGGCAAAGTGCTTACCGAGGAGGATGTGCGCAACTACTGCATAGGCAAGATCTCCAGGTATAAAGTTCCAAAATATGTATTCTTCCTGGAGGACGAGTTCCCGATGACAGGAAGCGGAAAGATACAGAAGTTCAAGCTTACACAGCTTGGAGCAGAACTCTTGAAAGAAAGGGGGATTGAGGCATGAGCGCAATAAGCGAGGAGATGAAACAGGTAGCAGACCGTCTTAAGGGGCTGCGGGAGATTATGGATGTCTCTATAGAGGAGGCTGCAGAAGTATGCCATCTGACCCCGGAGGCTTACCAGAAGCTGGAGACCGGTGCTGTGGATATCCCGGTAGGGGTGCTCCAGAGCATGGCCAAGAAGTACGGCTTTGAGCTTACAACCCTTATATCGGGTGATGAGCCTCACAGACACAACTACTTTGTGACAAAGAAAGATCAGGGACTCTCCATAGAGAGGCGGCGGGACTACAAGTACCAGTCGCTGGCCTATGGCTTTGCCAACCGGAAGGCTGACCCCTTCATGGTGGTGGCCCCGGCAGATGACGGAAGCGAAATTCATTTCAATTCCCATCCGGGGCAGGAGTTCAACTATATTCTTGAAGGCGACCTTAGACTGATTATTGACAAGAAGGAAGTCATTCTAGGGCCGGGGGATTCAATTTATTTTGATTCTACTCGGCCTCATGGAATGAGAGCTTTGCACGGAAAGCCTGCAAAGTTCCTTGCAATAATCTTCTAAGGAGTTTTTTAAATGCTATTGATCGAAAAATTTGTAAACAGGACTGAGTTTTCATCATACGAAGACTTTTTCAATAACTATAAGCTGAATGTTCCTGAGAACTTCAACTTCACCTATGATGTTATGGATGTGCTTGCAGCCGAGACACCGGATGATCTGGCCATGCTGTGGATTGACGACAGGGGAAACCGGAAGGACTTCACCTTTGCCCAGATGAAGGAGAATGTGGACAAGACTGCCTCCTACTTCAAATCTCTGGGAATCGGAAAAGGGGATATGGTGATGCTTATCCTCCAGCGGCGCTACGAGTGGTGGTTCTCCATGCTGGCGCTGCACAAGATCGGTGCAATCTGCATTCCTGCCACCCATATGCTTACACCGGAAGACATCGTGTTCCGCAATAACGCGGCCAAGATCAAGATGATTGTGGCTGTGGATGAGAATGATGTTCCTGAACATGTGGAGAAGGCTATGGCTGAATCCCCCACAGTAAAGCATCTGGTTATTGTAAATGCTGAGCGGAAAGGATGGGAAAGCTTTGACAAAGGGGTTGCCGCCGCAGCTCCATTTGACGGCCCACGGGTCACAGAGAACAGCGATGTCTCACTTATCTACTTTACCTCCGGTACAACAAGCCATCCTAAGATGGTAGCCCACGACTACCTCTACCCTCTGGCACACATTGTGACTGCCTACTTCTGGCAGAAGGTGCGTAAAGGTGGACTCCATCTTACTGTGGCAGACACAGGCTGGGGCAAGGCAGTATGGGGCAAGATGTATGGCCAGTGGATAAGCCAGGCATCTGTCTTTGTATACGACTACCACTCCAAGTTCAAGGCCATCGACCTGATAGGCCTCATCGAGAAGTACCACATAACCACATTCTGTGCACCTCCGACAATCTACCGGTTCCTGATCCAGGAGGATCTTTCCGGCTACGACCTTTCCTCTCTGGTGCACTGCTCAACAGCAGGAGAGCCTCTCTCCGAGAATGTATTCAACAAGTGGAAGGGAATCACCGGATTAAGCATAACCGAGGGCTTCGGTCAGACCGAGACCACCCTCTCTTTCCTGAACTTCGATTCCAACTCCATCAAGCCGGGCTCCATCGGAAAGCCTTCTCCATACTACAATGCAGTAGTGCTGAACAGCGAAAACCAGGTGTGCGACGACGGCGAGGTGGGGGAGATTGCTTTCCCTCTTAAGAACGGAAAATTCCCTGGACTTTTCAAGGAATATCTGTATGATAAAGCTAAGACCGACAGCGTTGTCCGGGACGGCTACTATTTTACAGGCGACACCGCATGGCGGGACGAGGACGGCTTCTTCTGGTTCATGGGACGGAACGACGATGTGATCAAGTGCTCCGGCTACAGAATCGGAACTTTCGAGGTGGAGAGCGTGCTTATGCAGCATCCTGCAGTTGTGGAATGTGCTGTGACAGGTGCTCCTGACCCCATAAGAGGCCAGATTGTGAAGGCCACCATTGTGCTGGCTGCAGCCTACAGACCTGGCAGCGAGGAACTGGCCAAGGAGATTCAGGAGTTTGTGAAAAAGACAACAGCCCCTTACAAGTATCCCCGCATTGTAGAGTTTGTGGAAGAGCTGCCTAAGACAATAAGCGGCAAGATCATGCGCAAGAACATAAGGGAAAAGGATAATAAGAAATAAGGAGAATCTATGGTAAGCGAACAGAATAAAGCTGTGGCAGCCCGGATGCGGGAGCTGCGGGACATCATGGAGATGTCAGAGGAAGAGTTTGCAGAAATATGCGGCGTCACTGTGGAGCGCTACCGCGAGCTTGAGTCAGGCAACACCGAGATTCCTATCAGTGTCATGTTCTGCCTTGGAAAAAAGTTCAACATCGACCTGAACACATTCCTTTCCGGTGAGGATTCTCACCATGTCTCCTACTTTGTCACCCGGAAGGACAAGGGAATTGTTGTAGACCGTCTTGCAGATTATCACTTCGAGTCCCTGGCCTACGGTTTTGCCAACCGCCTTGCAGATCCGTTCCTGGTTACTGTGAATCCTGGAGAAATTCCTGTGATTCATCCTACCACCCATCCTGGACAGGAGTTCAACTATGTGCTGGAGGGCTCGGTCCGTGTCATGGTGGGGGACAGCACTGTGATCCTTAACGAGGGGGACTCAATCTATTTCGATTCATCCCTGCCTCACGGACAGCAGAATGCAGATGACAGACGCATAAGATTTTTGACATTCATACTACTTTGATACAAGGATTTTACAACAATGGAAGAGGTTTTCTTACCAAGGACAGAATTTTCATCCTACGATGATTTTATAGCTAACTACAGACTGAACATACCCGAGAACTTCAACTTTGCCTATGATGTCATGGATGCTATCGCGGCAAAGACACCTGATGCAAGGGCTATGGTATGGACCAACGACGAGGGGGATGAATGCACCATCACCTTCGGCAATATGAAGGAACGTACCGACAGGGCTGCCTCCTTCTTCATGGAGTGCGGCATAAAGCGGGGCGACATGGTCATGCTTATCCTTCAGCGGCGCTACGAGTTCTGGGTCAGTGTCATTGCCCTGCACAAGATAGGTGCTATCGCAATCCCGGCAACCCACATGCTCACTGTGGAGGATCTGGTCTACCGCAACAACTTTGCAAAGATCAAGATGGTAGTGGCTGTAAACGCACCTGGCATTATCCAGAACATCACAGCAAGTCTGCCTCAGTCTCCGACACTTAAAAAGCTGGTCATAGTAAATGAGTTCGGAGTGGACAAGCCTGTGACAGACCTGCCTGATGGTTGGATCGACTTTGCGACAGGATGTAAGAATGCGGCACCATTCCCTGTTCTCAAGCGGGAGGATGTCTCAACCAATGATGACTACATGCTGGGCTATTTCACATCAGGCACCACCAGCCACCCGAAGCTGGCAATCCACAACTTCCTCTACCCATTGGGGCACATAGTCACAGCCAAGTACTGGCAACATGTACAGAGGGGGGGGCTCCACCTGACTGTTGCAGACACAGGATGGGCCAAGACATCCTGGGGACGGCTCTACGGCCAGTGGATCTGTGAGACAGCCCTCTTTGTATACGACTACCATTCCAAGTTCAAGCCAGTGCATCTTCTGGAGCAGGTGCAGAAATACAAGGTGACCACCTTCTGCGCTCCACCTACAATCTACCGCTTCCTTATCCACGAGGATATATCCTGTTATGACCTTTCCTCCATAAAGCACTGCTCAACCGCAGGTGAACCCCTTTCCGACGAGGTTTTCAATAAATGGAAGGAGCTTACAGGCTTTGAGATCAGAGAAGGCTTCGGCCAGACCGAGTCCACAGTATTCCTCTTCAACTTCGAGGGAGAGAAAATCAAGCCGGGCTCGGCAGGAAAGCCGGCTCCATACTACAACATCTGCCTCCTCAATGACGAGCTTGAGGAGATGGGCACAGCAGTGAGCGGTCAGATCTGCTTCAAGCTGGACAAAGATAAATTCCCTGCAACTGCAGGCCGTTTCCCCGGTTTAGTATGTGAGTACTATGGAGAACCGGACAAGACCCGGGAAGTGTTCCACGACGGCTACTACTTCACCGGCGACACCGCATGGCGGGACGAGGACGGCTACTACTGGTTCATGGGACGCTGCGACGATGTAATCAAGTGCTCCGGTTATCGCATCGGCACCTTCGAGGTGGAGAGCGTGCTGGAGGGACACCCTGCAGTATTGGAATGCGCTGTCACCGGCGCGCCGGATCCGATCAGGGGCCAGGTTGTAAAGGCCACCATAGTGCTTACAAAAGAGTACCGCCCTGGAAGCCCGGAGCTGGTCAAGGAGATACAGGACTATGTGAAGCATACCACAGCTCCCTATAAGTACCCTAGAATTGTAGAGTTTGTGGACGAGCTTCCTAAGACTATAAGCGGCAAGATCCGGCGCAACGTGATCAAGAACCGCGACAAGGAGAAAGCACAATGAGAAAAACTATCTGTCTTCTGATAATTATTTCACTTGCCATCATGATGGCATCCCCGCTCTTTGCGGCATCAAATCCTCAGACTACAACACCTCTGGCTCCTAAGCCGGATTCCAAGGTGCCCAAGAATTTCGAGCCCTACGACCAGAGAGTAAAGGAATACAACGCAAAGGGGCAGCTGGTTAAGGAGACTATCCTCTACAACAACACAGAAGCGGTAGGAGAGACCCATACCTACGAGTATGATGCAGCAGGCAAGCTTGTAAAGGAGTGCCTCTACACCGACGGCCAGCTGGACGACTTCTACACCTATGAATATGACAAGGATGGAAGACTTACAAAAGAGACCGAGTACGGCGCCAAGGGAAAGCTGAAGAACTTCAAGACCTATGAATACCTGGACAAGGGGCTTACTGTAGTGAAAAAGAATATCAAGGCAGACGGCACCTACTACCGCTATACAGTCAAGCGCTATGATGCTGCCGGAAACCATCTGGAGACATCTGAATACAGAATCAAGTAGTCTTTCTGCTGCGTATCAGAATGAAAGAGACTCCTATCATCATCATGAGCAGGCATAAAAGCTGGCCCATGGTGAAATTCAGGAGTATGAATCCCAAATCTGCATCCGGTTCCCTGAAATACTCGATAAAGAAGCGTATAAACCCATAGCAGAATAAATAAAGACCTGTCCTCACTCCATCCTTAAGCTTCATCTTCCGGAACACAAACCACATCAGAATCCCCAGGAAAAGGCCCTCGAAGAAAGCCTCGTAGAGCTGGCTCGGGTGTCGCGGCTGGTCCTGTCCCGGGAACATCATCCCTATAGGAGAATCTGTGACACGGCCATATAGCTCTGCATTTATGAAGTTTCCTATGCGGCCGAAGAAGTATCCGAAAGGAATGGCTGTCACCATCATGTCTGCATTGGCAAAGAAGCTCTGTTTATGCCTGATGGAATAGAAAAGGACTCCCAGAGCACCTCCTATGACACCGCCGTGGTAGGACATCCCCTGGAACCCGGTGAAATGCATATGGCTGTCAAAAGGCCAGAAAATAAGCCATGGGTGGGTCAGGTAGAGCACAGTGTCATCGTAGACAATAGTGGCAAAGATGCGGGCTCCCAGAAGCAGTCCGATTATGCCCCAGGTTATCAGGTTCATGGCCTCGTCATTGGGGGAGGGAATATCCCGCTCTGCCATCTGTTTCCTAAGAAGGAAAAATGCGATTACAAAGGCTACCAGATACATCAGGCCGTACCACCGGACAGGGAATCCAGGAATAATCTCGGGGTGGAGCCACTCAGGATATTGGATATAAGCCATCATTCCTCATCCTCCGGCTTACGGGAAGCAAAGAAAAGGATGCATCCGAAGAAAAGATCCAGCACCAGTGCAACGGCTGGAATCAGCAGGGATGTCATATCAAGGGACTTGGCAGTGCCTCCCAGTTTGTAGATAAAGATGAAATCTGCCAGGATTCCGGAAAGCTTTGCTATGAACATAAGCATGGCATACTGCCTGTATCTGTCAAAATTGTAGGCCAGAAAGAACATACCGACGGCTGTCACAATCTGCTGGGCGTTCATCCATATGAACAGGTCAGAATTCTGGGCAGCAGAAGCAAAGATGTACATATAAAGAAACCGGACCACTTCCCATATAAATCCGGCAAAAAGCAGTTTTCTCATCAGATACAGTATATATTGACAAATCTAATAAGTAAAGCGATATTGAAAGTATGAAAAAAGACAGAAAAATTTGGATATGGCTCTCTGGCGCCCTTATGGCGATGATTCTTTTCCTGGCCTTTGTGCCGGTGACCTTTGCCCAGGGAACCGGAAAAAACAGCCAGTACGGCCTTATCTTTGACGAGATGATGCGGTTCATCAAGACCTATTATATCGATGAAGTTGATGAGAAGACCCTGTTCGAGGGAGCCATGAAAGGGATGTTCGAAGCCATAGGAGATCCCCATTCTGTCTTTATGACCGAGACCGAGATGGAGGCTGCCTCCGATTCCGCAATGGGACAGTTCGGCGGTGTAGGCCTTTACATAACCAAGCAGTCCGGCAATGCCGAGATAGATGCAGATTATAAACCCTATGTCCGGGTTGTCTCTCCTATCGAGGATACCCCGGCATACCGGCTTGGAATAAGGGCTGGCGACTATATCATCAAGGTGGACGGCAAACCTACCGACTCCATGACTCTGAACGAGGCTACCGGGATGATGCGGGGTAAGCCGGGAACTACTGTCAACATCACATTTCTGCGGGACGAGGATATCATATTCTCCTACGATATAGTGCGGGAGAACATAGAGGTCCCTTCTGTCAAATCAGATATCATCGACAAGAACATAGGATATATGAGGATAATCCAGTTTGCAGCCAACACACCTGACAAGGTGAAGGAAGCGCTGGACAGCTTCTCCAAGAAGCGGATCAAGTATCTGGTCATCGACCTCCGCAGCAATCCGGGCGGAGTCCTTGAGGCAGCTATAGACATTGCAGACATGTTCCTTGATGATGGCGTCATAGTAAGCACCAAGAGCAAGATTCCATCCTGGAACCATGTATATAACGCAAACAAGAAAGTCAGACTTTCAAAATCTGTACCTATCGCAATCCTTATAGA
>CADAEX010000016.1 GCA_902787125.1 uncultured Spirochaetaceae bacterium | reverse complement strand
GGTCTTAACCGCCTCCATACGCTCACTGGGGCCTGACACCTCGAAGGTGATGGTCTCGGAACCGATGTCCACAATCTTTCCTTTGAACACCTCAACCAAGGGGAAGATATCGGCACGTTTTTCAGGAACACAATCTATCTTAAGAATAGAGAGCTCCCTCTCTATTGTATCCACATCTGTATAATCCTTGGCAGAGATTACATCCACCAGTTTGTTCAGCTGTTCTATGATGAGGTCCAGGATCTCCTTGTCACCGGTGGCGGTGATAGTCATACGGGAGAAGCGGGGGTCAGTCTCCTCGGAGACAACCAGGCTGTCGATGTTGTAACCACGGCGGGCAAACACCAGGGAGACCCGGATAAGCACACCAGGTTTGTTGCTTACCAAAAGGCTTATGACATGCTTTCTATCTTTACTTTTCATTTCGCTTCTCCTTCTCAAGAATCATTCCGCTCAGCGGCTTGCCGGCCGGAACCATAGGATAGACATTGGCTTCCCGGTCCACCTCCACATTCACCACGCATGGCCCTTTGTAAGCAAGGGCAGCCTTCATTATCCTCCTGACATCGGCTGAACGGCGGATGGAATAGCCCTTGATGCCATAGCTCTTGGCCAGCTGAACAAAGTTGGGATTACCCACCATCTCCACGCAGGAGAGGCGGTTTCCATAGAAGATGTTCTGCCACTGCCGCACCATTCCAAGGAAGTGGTTGTTCATGATGAATATCTTTACCGGCAGCTTGTTCACTGCTATGACAGCCAGCTCCTCCATGGTCATCTGGAAACCGCCGTCACCTACTATGGCGGCAACCACCCGGTCGGGACAACCGATCTGGGCCCCGATTGCAGCCGGGAAGCCGAAGCCCATGGTGCCGGCACCCCCAGAGGAAAGCCACTGATTGGGGAAATCTGTCTTGTAGTACTGTGCGGCCCACATCTGGTGCTGGCCCACATCGGTGGCCACTATGGCCCTCCCCTTTGTTATCTTGAAAAGCTCCTCCACCACATGAGGCACCTTTACCTTTGTACCCTTGCGGTATTTAAGGGGGAAATCCTTCTTAAGCTTCTTGATACGCCTTATCCAGGGTTCGGTATCACCTTTTGCACAGAGGCCGCACAGGATTTCCATCACCCGCTTTGCCTCTCCTACTATGCCTACATCCACCTTGATAGTCTTGTTTATCTCGGAAGGATCCACATCGATGTGAATCTTGACTGCATTGGAACAGAAGGTGGCGGGGGTGCCGGCAATACGGTCGTCCCACCGGGAGCCTACGGACATCACCAGGTCGCATTCCTCAAGAGCCTTGTTGGCATAGGCGGTGCCATGCATGCCTGCCATGCCCAGAGACAGCGGATGCGTCTCTGGGAACACACCTTTGCCCAGCAGTGTGCTTGCCACCGGAATCTGCATTTTCTCGGCAAAGGTGCGCACCGCCTCGCAGGCGCCCGATATAAGGGCGCCGTGGCCTACCAGCAGCACCGGCCGCTTTGCGTCGACAATGTAGTCGGCCGCAGCCATAACCTTGCCCAGGTTGGGTTCTCCGTCCAGCTTGTAGCCGGGAAGGTCCAGAGTGTCGGGTGTGTTCACCGGTATAGGGAACTCAGCCACGTTCTTCGGCATGTCTATAAGGACCGGTCCCGGGCGGCCGGTGCGGGCGATCACGAAGGCCTCGTTGACAATCCGCGGAATGTCGGTGGCTTTCTTTATAAGATAAGAATGCTTGACTATAGGGAAGGTGATACCTGATACATCAGCCTCCTGGAATGCATCGGTACCCAGGTTTGCAACTGACTGCTGGCCGCAGATCACAACCATGGGGACAGAATCCATCTTGGCAGTGAATATGCCTGATACAGTGTTTGTGGCCCCGGGGCCTGAGGTAACCAGCACCACCCCGGGCTTGCCTGTGGCGCGGGCATAGCCGTCTGCCATGTGCACTGCCCCCTGCTCGTGCCGGGCCAGGAGGAACTTTATGGGAGATTCCAGGAGAGCATCAAAAATATCGATGGCACTTGCCCCTGGATAACCGAAAATATACTCAACTCCCTCTTTGTGAAGTTTGTCTATGAGGATTTCTGCCCCTTTTTTATAGCCAGCTTCCATATTCTCCTCTTAAAAAGTTAAAAATTTACTAAAATTTAGTTTATTATATGCTTTTCAGAGGATATCTGTCAATAAATTTACCGATTTTTGATTCAATTAAGGGATTTCTCTTTCAAATTCTCGAGAATTTTCCGTTTTTTAAGCGCATCTGCATAGACAGAGTTGGCACCAGCCTTCTCCTTTTTGATAATTTCCAGCTTTTTCTCCAGCTCCATAGCTTCTTCCTTAAGGGCTGTCAGATGAGCCTGGAGGGGGGCAAGGCTGCCTGGGTTCTGGACAGAGTTCACGAATTCGGCATAGAGCTGTGACTGTTTTTTCTTTATAAGGTCAAGGTCGTTCTGAACCCGGTTAAGCTGGGCATCAATCTCAGAAAGCTTTGCTGCGGCATAGCGCTCCTCCATGATACGTATATCCAGAAGCTTATCCAGCCGGAACTCTTTGTTCACCTGACACCTGCTATTGCCATGGCTTTATCCATGCTCTCCTCAAAGGAGGCTTTCTCCTTAAGGTCCTGGATAAGGAACCGGTCTATGATCTCATGCTTGTCTATGGCCAGGTCTATGGCCTTATTGGTTCCCTTGTTGTAGGCACCTACATTTATAAGATCCTCCGCATCCCGGTAGACAGCCATGTGATGTTTTATCACTTCTGCGGCTTTAAGGAGGATTGCAGGAGCAACCCGCACTGCGCTCCTTGATACAGACTGGAGCACATCCACTGCAGGATAATGGCCTGCCTCCGACAGTTTTCTTGAAAGAATTATATGGCCGTCAAGGAAGCCTTCTGCGCTGTCTGATATAGGCTCGTCCCTGTCATCCCCTTCCACCAGAACTGTGAAGAAGCCGGTAAGGGTTCCTTTGTCTGAGTTAGCACACCGCTCCAGAAGCTTAGGCATCTCTGTGAATACCGATGGAGGATAGCCTCTGGTTGCCGGCACTTCGCCGATGGAAAGACCTATTTCGCTCTGGGCACGGGCAAAACGGGAAAGGGAGTCGAAGAAAAGCATGACATTCTTTCCCTGGTCCCTGAAATACTCTGCCACAGTTACAGCAGTATATGCACCCCGGACACGGCATACAGGAGATGTGTCAGAGGTTGAGACAACCACCACTGATTTAGCCAGTTTCTCTTCCCCAAGATCGTTCCTTATGAACTCCCCGACCTCCCGGCCTCTCTCGCCCACCAGGGCGATTACATTTATATCTGCCTGGGTGTTCCGGGCAATCATTCCTAAAAGTGTTGTCTTACCTGTTCCTGCAGGAGAGAATATTCCAAGCCGCTGTCCAAGCCCCACAGTAAGGAGGGAATCGATGGAGCGCACTCCTGTCTCCACCGGGGACTGCACCATCTGGCGGTTAAGGATATCAGGGGGTGTCCCGAATACAGATTTCTTTTTTCCGAAACCTATAGGACCTTTGCCGTCCAGGGGATTTCCCATGCTGTCTATGACACGGCCCAGAAGGGAATTGGACATAGGTATTCCAAGGCTCCTGCCTGTGGCAACCACCTGGCATCCCATCTGGATTCCCACAGCGCTTCCGTAAGTGATAAGGCGCACCCTGGAGCCGTCTATGGCCACAACTTCGGCCTGCACTGGAGTCTCCTTACCCGGCACGAAGATCTTGCAAAGCTCCCCTACCATGGCCTGGGGCCCCATGCTCTCAATCATAAAGCCTGTGACCTTAGTCACCATTCCTGTGTAACGGCAGGGCTGAGAATTATCTATTATCCGGCTTAAACGCTCAAGGTCATTCTTCATGCAGATTGCTCCTGATGGAAGAGAGCTGGGTGGGAATGTTGGCATCAACTCCTCCGGAGCTGCTCTCTATGATGCATCCCCCCTGCTCAACAGCCGGGTCTTCGGCAACCTTTATGGATTCCACCTTGTCAAACATATTAAGAAGCATGGAGCGGTATTCACGGGCAATATCCATATCTGCCAGATTGACCTTGATCACCACCGGGCTCTTCTCCTTAAGAAGCCCCAGTGCATACTCTGCATTCCTCACAGCTATATCACGCTGCTTTGCGCAGGTTGTCTTGACAACTTTCTCTGCAATCTTCACAGAAAGATCAACTATATCGTGCTTTGCGTTCTCAAGTATATTACGCTTGCATTCATCAACATCCCGGGTTATGGTCTCCAGCTGGCTTATAAGCTTGTTCACCTGCTCAAGCCCTTTCTCGAAGCCTTCCTTCTCTCCCTTTGCATAGCCCTCTTTCCTTGCTTCCTCGTAGGCCTGGGTCCTAATCCTGTCAGCCTCGGACTGGGCCTCCTGCCGGATCCGCGCCGCATCGCCGCTGGCTTTCTCCAGCTGGGCCATCAGGTTCCGGCTCTCTGCCTGGATATCTATGCGGGAAGCTTTTTCCAGCTCTTCCACATCTATGGCTTTGAATACATCTGTCATTTAGGGCCTCCTGATTTTCTTATGGCTTCCAGTATCTTCCGCTGGGATTCCTCTATCTCCTTGAGCCTGATAGGTTTTGAATCAGGCTGGGATAAAAGCTTGGAAAGGTCCGGAGAGAGGTTTGCCAATATCTTTTCCCTGGCTTCGTAGCTCGCTGTCCTCAATGCCTTGGCTATGTCATCGGATGAGACACCTGCAAGGACAGTGCACAGGATCTCATCATCAATCTTCACAATATCATCAAATACAAGGAGCTGAGATGCAAGCTGCTCCGAAAGCTTACTGCCGCTCCTGCGGATATCAGACAGGATGTCGGCACCGATCTTCTTGTCCATCCTGTTGAGAATATTCATCATGCTCTCTATGCCGCCTGCCTCCCTGTAGCCTGAAAGGTCAAAGAGGGCCAGCTTCTTCTCAAGCACTTTCTCCACATTATGCAGCATCTCTGGAGATGTACGGTCCATGACTGCAATGCGGCGGGCCACATCCGACTGGATGCTTCTGGGCAGGGCAGAAAGGATGCGGGATGCTGTTCCGGGCTCAAGATAAGCAAGAACCAGCGCAATGGTCTGGGGCTGCTCGAATTTGAGGAAGGAGACAAGACGGTCTGGCTGGACACGTTTGACAAACTCAAATGGTTTTTTATGGAGGAATACAGAAATCTTCTGTATGATCTCCTCTGCCCTCTTGTCGCCGAATGCCTTGGAAAGCAGTTTCTTGGCATATTCAACACCGCCGGTGGCAATATAGTTGCGGGCAGTGGCCAGTTCTCTGAATTCATACAGCACCTGGGACAGGGTATTTGAATCAACCTTCTCTGTTGAGGCTATCTGGAAGGAGAGTATCTCCACATCCTGGGAATTCAGATGCTCAAACACATGGGCCGAAGGCTCGCACCCTAAGGCAAGGAGAAAAATTGCGGCTTTTTCTTTACCTGAAAGCTTTCTTACTACTGCAGCTTTCTTCAGTCGGCCCATATCAATCCTCCGACAGCCATGTTTTTACAAGGCGGGCAACTTCTTCAGGGTTCTGGGATGCCATGTTCCGTGCATCCTCAAGTATAGCCTCCTTCTTTTTCTTTCCGAAGATGAGGATAAGGACAACTGCAGCAAGTATGACTGCCAGGGAGGTGACAGCTGCGTATGCAATGTTGCGGCTTACGGGAAGTCTGTCAAAGATATCCTGCCGGGCCGGAACCTGAGTCATGGGTTTCACCTCGGGAGTGACCGGGGAGGCCGTCATTCCCGCAAAATCAGAAAGAACATTTCCGGCAGTGTCGCTTATAGTTATATTCTTGTCCTCAAGCCCTTCCACTGCAAACTTTACCAGCTTTATGATTCCCTGGATCTTCTTGGGGTTGGACACAATGTCAGAACCTGGATGAGGGGTGATGATGATTGATGCTGACACTTCCTTCTGGTCCTCTGTAAAAAGGGATTTCTCGGGCATGACCAGAGTGATTCTTGCCCTGTCCACATCGGAAAGGGATTCAATATGCTGCTCCAAGCTTACACTGATTGCTCTTCTCAGGTTGACATTCCGCTCAAAGTCTGTGGTGGTCCATCTGTCCATCTTGAAGACATCCCATGGAGAGGCATTCTTAGGAACCAGATCCTCCCGCACCAGAAGAGCAATCATCTTCTGGGCATCACCCCGGCTCTGGAGATAGATCATGCCGTCGGATATCTTGTGGGAAACTCCCTCCTGGTCCAGGCGGAGCGATATGGTGTTGAGCAGTGTGCTGTCTGCTATCTTTGCTGTGAACAGCGGAGTCATGAAAGATGTGGAGCCCGCCGAGCTGACAAATACTATAAGGGCAAAGGCAAAAGCCAGTATTAAAATAATCGAGATCTTCTGTGCCTGCCTAAGCTTTTTCCAGAATTGTCCTATACTGTTGAAAAACTCCTTTATCTGTCCTTTCATAACCCCTCCCTGATTTAAAAGAACTTATATCTCTACAAGATATATCTTGCCAGATCCTGATCTCCCAGCACGCCGTGGAGCCTGTCGTCCACATATTGCGGCGTAACTGTTATAGTCTGCCCCTTGAGCTCCGTTGCCGCAAAGGAGACTTCCTCCAGAAGAAGCTCCATTATTGTATGCAGCCGTCTTGCTCCGATATTCTCGGAACCTGCATTGAGCTCCTGGGCAATGTATGCAATCCGTTTGACAGCATCATCCGTGAACTCAAGATTGACATCCTCTGTAGCCATAAGAGCCTTATACTGCTTGATAAGGGCATTCTGAGGCTGAGTAAGAATCTTCTCGAACTCTGCAGCCTGCAGCGGCTCAAGCTCCACCCGCAGCGGGAACCGTCCCTGAAGCTCAGGAATAAGATCCGAAGGCTTGCTCATGTGGAATGCACCTGCCGCAATGAACAGGATGTGTGTGGTATCAACCATTCCATATTTTGTGTTGACCTTGCAGCCTTCAACTATCGGCAGGATATCCCGCTGGACTCCTTCCCTGGACACATCTGCACCGCTGGTGTTCTGTCGTCCTGCAACCTTGTCAATCTCATCTATGAACACAATGCCCATCTCCTGGGTCCGGTTCTTTGCAATCTCCGCAACTTTGTCGCTGTCAATCAGCTTGTCGATCTCCTCCTCCAGGAGGATCTCCCGGGCATGCTTCACAGTGGTGCGCCGTTTTTTCTTCTTGCCGCCCATCACACCGGTTATGCTTCCGAAGTTGATTCCCATATCCTCAAGACCTGTCCCTGCAAAAATCTCCATAGGCTGGAAACCCGATTTTGTCACATCTATCTCTATCTGGTGCTCCTCAAGCTCCCCGTTTCTAAGCTTGTTCCGGAACTTCTCCCTTATAGGGGGTTCCTCAGGAGGCAGCAGTTTCACATCTTCCCCTTCTTTCTTAGGCTGAGCCTGATGTCCTGTTCCCGGGAGCAGAAGATCCAGAAGCTGTTCCTCAACCCTGACCTTTGCATCCTCCATGACAGTGCTGCGCATCTCGGTCTTAACCATGTTCACAGCCACTGACATAAGATCCCGGATAATGGATTCCACATCCCTGCCCACATAGCCCACCTCGGTGTATTTGGTGGCCTCAACCTTTACAAACGGTGCTCCCGAAAGCTTTGAGAGTCGCCGGGCAATCTCGGTCTTTCCCACACCTGTGGAACCGATCATGATGATGTTCTTCGGAATGACCTCTTCCCTCAGGGATTCGGGCAGCATCTTACGCCGCACCCGGTTCCGCAGAGCCATGGCCACAGTACGCTTGGCCTTGTCCTGGCCGATTATATATTTATCAAGTTCTTCTACTATCTGCTTCGGAGTAAGCTTATCAAAATCAAGCATCAGAGTTCCTCCACAATAATGTTGCTGTTTGTGTAGATGCAGATCTGGGATGCAATCTCAAGAGATGCCTTTGCAATATCTGCCGCACTCATGGCAGCGCTTGAGCGCATATAAGCCAGGGCCGCAGCATAGGCGTAGTTGCCGCCGCTGCCGATAGCCAAGGCTTCCTCGTCCGGTTCCACAACATCTCCTGTGCCGGAGATAAGAAGTATCTTGCTTGCGTCGGCAGCCAGAAGCATTGCCTCAAGGCGGCGCAGCGCCCTGTCGGTTCTCCATTCCTTGGCCAGCTCCACTGCGGCCCTGGTCATGTCGCCGCCGAACTCCTTCAGCTTTCCCTCGAACTTCTCGAACAGGGTGAATGCATCGGCAGTGGCTCCGGCAAATCCTACCAGGATCTTGCCGTCATATATCTTGCGCACCTTCCGCGCGTGTCCTTTCATTACAGTCTTATCCAGTGTAACCTGGCCGTCGCCGGCCATTGCAACCTTACCGTCCTTCTTTACAGCAAGGATTGTCGTTCCTCTAAATTCCATTTTCTTCTCCTTTCTGTCCCAGCCTTCCATGAGGATGTGTGGCCCGGTGGATATCCTTAAGCCGTCCTATTCCCACATGTGTGTAAATCTGGGTTGTGGAAAGCCCTGCATGGCCTAAAAGCTCCTGCACGGCACGGATGTCGGCACCGTTTTCCAGAATATGTGTGGCAAAAGTGTGCCGGAATGTATGCAATGTCACATTCTTGTCGATATGTGCATTCAACTTATACTGTCTTAAAATCCAGGTGGCACCCCGGGAGGTAAGAGGATTTCCTTTGTAATCTACGAAAAGGGCCTCTGTCCCTGTCCCCTCTTTTGTCACCACCTGCTGCCGCAGCGGCAGATAAGCCTGGAGAATCCCGGCAGTTTTCTTTCCGAAGAACACAAACCGCTGCTTGTTCCCTTTTCCTGTTATAAGCACCTGGCCTGATCCGAAATCCAGATCTCTTACTTTTATCGAGAGTGCCTCGGAAATACGGCATCCTGATGCGTACAGGAAACTGAAGAGAGCCTCGTCCCGTGCACCCAGCATAGGATGGGAAGACTCCTTCTCCACTGCCAGGTTATCCACCTGCTTAAGCTCGCTGTCTGTCATGAAGGTAGGGAGCTTCTTGTCCACCCGCTGGGATTTCACATAGTCAAACGGGTTGAAGTCTGTCTCCTTCTCCCTGATCTTATAATCATAGAATTTCCGGAGGGCCGAAATCTTCCTGTTTATGCTTCTGGCATCAAAGCCTTTCTTGGAAAGGTGGGCCACATATCTCCTGCCGCTGTTCCTGTCAGGTTCTGTGACAGAAATACCCGACTCCTCCATAAAGGAGATGAACTCCGCTATGTCGCCGCTGTATGCTTTTACAGTGGCAGGAGAGAGGTGCCGGATGTTCTCAAGATAGGAGATATACTGCTTCAATCACTCTTCCTTTACGTGGTTCTTACATGCAGGATTACTGCAGGATTTAAAGCTGCCCCGGGACTTCTCGTACCGGTCGACCATGAAGTATCCGCACTCAGGACACTTCTTGTCTGTCGGCTTATACGCACTTATGAACTCGCACTTTGGATAGTTGGTGCATCCATAGAATTCACGTCCCTTTCCGCCATGCTTCTTTCTTGCCACAATCTGGCCGTCGCAGCCCGGAACCGGGCATTTGCAGAATGGGATGGACTGGGTGTTCTTGCACTCAGGGAAGCCGGAGCAGGCAAGGAAGTGACCGAACCGGCCCAGTTTCTTCACCATAGGGCGTCCGCACTTGTCGCACTTGTATTCTGTAAGCTCGTCCATGCTTCCGCGGACTGACTCAAGAGTTGCCATGACATTGTCCACCTGGGCCTTGAAAGGCTTGTAGAACTCCCCTATCATCTGGCTCCAGTTGTCCTTGGACTCCTCAACGTCATCCAGCTTCTGCTCCATCTCGGCTGTAAAGTTCACATCCAGGATCTTGGGGAATTTCTCCAGAAGGATTGTATTTATCATCTTGCCCAGCTGTGTCGGAATAAGCTGCTTGTTCTTGCGGGCCACATAATAGCGCTCGATAAGGAGTGTGATTATAGGAGCATATGTGGAAGGACGGCCTATACCTTTTTCCTCCATCACCTTTACAATGCTTGCATCGGTGTATCTGGAAGGTCCCTGGGTAAAGTGCTGTTCTGTATCATACTTGGAATACTCAAGCTCATCTCCTGCAGCAAGGGATGGAAGATGGACTGCCTTTTCTTTTACTGCCAGCAGCTTGAGAACAGCCTGGAAACCTTTTTCCTTTACAACAGATGCAATAGTCCTGAAAGGTTTTCCGCCGCAATTTATATCGACTGTTGTGACAGCCAGAACACTGTCCTTCATCTGGGATGATACAAAACGTTCCCAGATTATGCTGTAGAGCTTATGCTGGTCGGATGTAAGATACTGTTTTACAGAGTCGGGAGTATACTTTACGTATGTGGGGCGGATTGCCTCGTGTGCATCCTGAGCCCTTTTCCCAAGGCTGTAGTTGTTGAAATGGTCAGGCAGAGCCTGAGGGAAGTTCTTGCCGATATAATCCCGTACATCGGCCAGAGCCTGGTTGGAGATACGGGTGGAGTCGGTTCTCATGTATGTGATAAGACCCACACGGTTTGTACCAAGGCTTATACCTTCGTACAGCTGCTGGGCAAGCTGCATTGTCTTCTTGGAGGTGAATCCAAGCCTGATAGCCGCATCCTGCTGAAGCTTCGATGTGGTGTACGGTGCCCGTGGATTGAGGATCTTATCTACAGTCTTCACATCAGAAACAATATATTTTTTACCCTCAAGGGCTGCCATGAAGGCATCCACTTCTGCCTTGGTATGGAATGTGATCTTCTCTTCCGACTGCGGAACCAGCTGGGCAGCGAAGCTTCCCTTGCCCTTCCTGAGCTCAACATCCAGGCTCCAGTATTCCTCCGGAGTGAATGCCTGAACCTCGGCCTCCCGGTCGCAGATAAGACGGAGGGCAACTGACTGGACACGTCCTGCAGAAAGGCCGTTCTTGACCTTTTTCCAGAGGATAGGTGAAAGGTTGTATCCTACAATTCTGTCCAGAACCCGGCGGGCTTTCTGGGCGTTGACCTTGCCCATATCGATATCCCGTGGAGCATTGACAGCAGCCTTGATGGCACCAGGTGTGATCTCATTGAAGATAATCCGTTCGATCTTGGCAGGAATCTTCTTGGACTCGAGAGCACACTTGAGATGGTAGGAGATAGCCTCTCCCTCCCGGTCATTATCAGAAGCAAGAAGGACTTCGTCAGCCTTTGCCGCCTTCTTCTCAAGTTCCTTGAGGATAGAAGCCTTGCCCCGCACTGTAATGTACTCCGGCTCAAAGCCATGATCCACATCTATTGCTATCCTGGATTTAGGCAGGTCTATAAGATGACCTACCGATGCTTCCACAGAATAACCTTTTCCCAAATAATGTTCGATTGTTTTTGCCTTTGCAGGAGACTCTACTATAAGCAATGTCGATTTCTTTGTCATCGTCCGCTCCTTTTATTTTTTGAAATAATAAATTCCATAGTTATTAACCGCTTTATCATCCAGCTCCCAGGAAAGAAGCTGATGCTGCTCCGCCTCCTTAAGGCTGTCTGTCTTGTACACAGGAAACTCAATTTCCCATCCCATATCCATCATGACATCCACAGGGCCTGTGACACTCTTGGCCCCCTGTTCTGTCAGAGCCAGTCCCCCTGCACCCTGAGGGAACGGAAGACCTGCCTCGCTCACATACACTTCCCGCCCCTGCTCTGCCGCATAGTCTGCAGTTATAAGAGCACCGGAACGCTTAGGAGCCTGCACCACCACTATTGCAGAAGAGAGACCGCTTATGATCCGGTTCCGCTTAGGGAATGTGAATTTGGAGGGAGGAACTCCAGGACCGAATTCGCTGAAAATCACTCCTCCCTCATCCAGCATATGGTATGCCAACTTCCGGTTGGCATATGGATAAATCTCGTCAATGCCATTGCCAAGCACAGCTATGGCAGGCATCTCGGCAGCCATGTTGCCTATGTGGGAATGGCGGTCTATGCCCAGGGCCAGTCCGGAGACAACCCGCACACCGTTCACTCCGAATCCGAAGCCCATATCAAAGGCGGCAGAAAGGGCAGCACCGCTGGGATATCTGGTTCCCACAACGCCTACTGTCCTTTCGTAGGATTCAGGAAGAAGACCCCTGTAAAAGAGGATAAACGGAGGATCAAATATCTCTTTCAACAGGGGCGGATAGAGGGGACTGAATATGGAGATGTATTTTACGCTGCTTTTCTCCACCGCCTTTATCTCCCGGTCTGCTGCCTTGAACGCGGCATCAAGAGCCTTGAGATTTCTGGCAAATAATCCCGAAATACATTTCTTGACTCCAGATATGGATACTTCTTTACCTACTCTTCCTTCCAGAAGAGTAAGCAAGGAAATCTTATCCTTCATATCGAGACCTTTAAGATTCTTGAACACAAATGCAAGATAATCTTTATTATCCATATCTCTTCCCATTCACCTCATACTGCCGGATGACTCCGGTCATAAATACGCCGCAGGTCGCTGCGGTCCAGGTGGGTATAAATCTGGGTTGTGGAGATATCGGCATGTCCCAGCATCTCCTG
>CADAEX010000015.1 GCA_902787125.1 uncultured Spirochaetaceae bacterium | reverse complement strand
ATATTCCCAGGGGTTGATCATAAGCAGCTTATAGCTGATGCTGATAAAGCTCTGGCTGGCTTCCGTGTCATAAGAAGCACATCGCCGGTGGATAACAGAAGTCTGTGGATGGAGATTTTCCAGAAGGGGGTTTCCAAGGCTGCCGGCATAAGTAAGATAGCAGATCTTTTTGGTATAAAGCAGCAGGACATAATGGCTGTGGGCAACGACTATAATGATGTCGACATGCTCTCCTGGGCAGGGCAGGGCTTTATAACAGCCAACAGCCCTGATGAGCTGAAAAAGAAATATATCAATGTTCCATCCAACAACGAAGATGGTTTCACAAAGGCGGTAGAACTGTGGTTAAGAAGATAATCTGCCTGTTTACAATCTTATTCTGTCTTGCATCCGGTATTTCAGCAGATGATCGCCCCAAGGTAGGTCTGGTTCTGGCCGGCGGCGGTGCCCTGGGCTTTGCCCATATCGGGGTGCTCAAGGTGCTGGAGGACAATGGTATTCATATTGATTATATCGCCGGTACCAGTATGGGCGGTATAATCGGTGCTCTTTCTGCTTACGGTTATTCAGCCCGGGAGATAGAGAAAGAGGTCAGTGGAATATCATGGCCCGAGCTTTTTTTTGACAGCAAGAATAGGGACTACATGTCCTACTCCAATAAAACTTCAAGTGCTAAATATTTCATGACCTTGGGATTTGACAGGCATGGACTTAAGAATTCACCAGGTATTATCACTGGCCAGAAAATACATAACAAATTCAATGAGCTTGTGGGACCTTGCTCAAATTATGATGATTTTGATGATCTTCCCATTCCATATAGGGCAGTTGCCACAGACATCATCACCGGAAAAGAGGTTGTCCTGGGCAATGGATCATTATCAGATGCAATGCGCAGCACTATGTCTATTCCTGGTGTATTCAACCCGGTTGAGAAAGACGGATATCTCCTGGTGGACGGCATGGTGGCAAACAACCTGCCGGTGCATGTGGCCAGGGATATGGGGGCAGACATAATCATTGCAGTCACATTGTCCCATAATGTTGTGAGCCGCAAAGATCTTAAAGGGCCTTCGGGCGTTGCTAACCAGATGCTTAACATCTATATCTACGACCAGGTTCAGAAGTCCCTGGCCGATGCAGATGTAGTTATTGCTCCTGATCTCCAGGGGTACACATCAACTTCTTACTTCAACTTCAAAGAGATCGAAACTTTAGGTGAACAGGCTGCAAGACGCGCAATTCCACATATCAAGAACCTGGTGGGACCGAAAAACATAAGCAATATTCCAAGAATTGGAGTTCTGAAGAAAAAACCGGTTATTATTGACAGGATAGAGGTGTCTGGGCTTGACAGCTATGAGCGCAGCCTGGTTGAGAAAAAGCTTGAGAAATTCAAGGGAGAGCTGGCAGATGCAGACAAGATAAATAGTGTGGTGGAGGATATCCATTCATCGGGGCAGTATGAGTCTGTCCACTATTATGTTGATTCTGAAGGTTATGAGAATGTCCTTACCATGCATGTGGAGCCCAGCAAGAAAGGACCCCATTTCTTCCGTCTGGGTCTTTTCTATGAAGTAAATACAAATGTCCACGAGAGTTATATTTTTAATCTGCTGATGGGGCTTGAGTTCAATGACCTTTTTATAGAAGGAGACAGCCTGGAGAATGAGTATGAGTTCTTCAGCGGAATAACTGCCACCACCCGGTATTTTCTTCCGTTCCACGATTATTTCTTTATCAGGCCCGAGGTGAAGTTCAGGTATGTCCCTGATAAGGATGAAAGTTTAGATATAGGAATAGAGAGCACAGATGCAAACAGAACTGAAATGACAGTGGCCTCATCCTTGAGCCTCGGAACATTCAACCGTATGTTCGGAGAGATATCTGTGGGATTTATGAACGAATATCTTTATTATGATTATGAACTTTCAGAGTTTTACTTTGAAGAGGACTTCAAGGGTTTCATAAACAGCATATTCTTCAAATCAAGGATGGATAATATCAATTCTGTAGTCCTGCCGGAAAAAGGAAATTTCCTTGAGCTCATGCTTAAGTATTCTGACACTCATATGGGCAGCGAGGACACATATTTCAAGGCCAGCGCCAGCTTCTGGCAGTATTTCCAGTTCTTGAAGCGCAACTCCATAGGCGGTAAGATTTTTGCTGGTATGGACTTCGCCACCGGTCTTCCGTTCTATGAGATGAAGTGGTTTACCTACGTGAATGCCTTCCCAGGTTATACCAATGATGAGCTTCTGGCCCCGAACATACTTGGTTTCGTGCTGGATTACAAATTCAAGATATGTGAGGTAGGTTTCGGTGCCACCAGGACCAGGGTGCTCCTGACTCTGAGAGGTGGCTGGGCAGCAAATTATGAGGATTTCAATCTGTTCAACGGAAAGGAAACTTATGATATCTACGGCTTTGGAGTAGGTGTGGGTTTCAGCAATTCCAAGATACCTATATGGCTGGAAGCAGGGTGGAACGACAACAAGAGATTTACTCTGCATATCTCTGCCGGAAACAAGTTCTGATGTCCGGAGGTACATTATTAATATGATGAAAAAAAGTTATCTTACCATTCTTGTTTTTTGTATTCTTTTTGTTGTCTCAGGCTGTGATGGCAGTGGCGGCAGTAATTCTACTATTGGTTCTAGCAATGGGGCTACCAACTGGCTCTGCTTTACTTCCAAAGCAGATAGTTCGACAATCACAACAAAGCTTACTGAGAATGGGGTGACATTGACCGAGCCGATTCCAGTAATTGAATATTCTACAGATAACGGAGCATCATGGAAGGATTTTAAATTCAACATCTATGATTTCAGTACAAGTACCTTGACTTCTGAAGGTACCACAGTCACACTGGCTCAGGGAGAAAAGGTATATCTGCGTGCCAAGGGGAAGAATGATTCATTCTGTTATACCGATGATATTACTATCCGGAATATCAGGTTTGTGATGACTGGATCTGTTGCAGCCAGCGGTAATATTATGAGTCTTCTGGATAAAAAATGTGCATTGAAGAAAATCCCTTGCAAAGTATGTTTCTTAAGTTTATTCGAGGACTGCACTGTTATGACTTCAGCCCCGGAACTCCCGGCCACAGAACTTGAAGAAGCCTGTTATTCAGATATGTTTAAACATTGTACTTCCTTGGTTTCTGCCCCGGCTTTACCTGCTACCGAACTGAGCCCAGGCTGTTATGCCAGTATGTTTGAAAACTGTTCTGCCTTGGAAGAGGCTCCGGAGCTGCCTGCAATATCACTGAGAATTCAATGCTATGAGTATATGTTCAGAGGCTGTACTTCCCTTAAATCGATTAAAGTATACTTTAACAACTGGCGTGGCGACTATCCATCTACAGCTGATTGGGTAAATGGTGTTCCTGCAGGGGGTACTTTCTACTATAAATCCGGTCTTGGCGATTTATCAGAGGGTAATAATAAGGTTCCCTCCGGCTGGACAAAAACTCAATTCTAAAGCCACCATAAGACATTCCAGCCGGGGTGCCTTTTGCAAGCCTGGTTGACTATTTATAATAAATAATGTTATATAAATATTTGACCTCTTTATTCTATCTGTATGGGTAGAATCAAAAGACCACAAGGAGGAAAAATGAGAAAGTACGAAGTAACCTTCATTTTCCGTGCGGAAAGTGACAAGTTAGAGCAGGGAAAGACATTCGTAAAGGATGTTCTCACCAAAGCTTCTGCAAATTTTCTTGAAGAAAAGGACGTAGGAGAAAGAACCCTTGCTTACGAGATCAAGAAACAGACAAAAGGACACTACTACTATTTCACACTGGAAATGAACCCAGCAGTTCTTGATTCAGTTGAAAAAGAGATCCGACTCAACTCTGATGTACTTAAATTCTTGTTTGTAAAGCTGGACGACTGATTTACAAAGGGATTTAGCGTATGACAGATATTAATCGGGTTATCCTGGTAGGTAGACTGGTTAAGGATGCTGAGCTTAAGTTCACAAGCGCAAGCACCCCGGTGACACGGTTTTCAGTAGCTGTAAACAGAAGCCGCAAAAACGGCGATCAGTGGGAAGAAGAGGTCAGCTACATTGATATCGTGCTGTGGGGTCGCTCTGCAGAGTCTATCAGCAAGTTCCTGACAAAAGGTAAACAGGTTGCAGTGGAGGGAGAACTCCGCCAGAACCGTTGGGAACAGGATGGTCAGCAGAGAAGCAAGCTTGAGGTCGTAGCCAGCAATGTCCAGCTTTTAAGCGGCGGGACAGCAACAGGAAGCGGCAATGCACAGTCACAGGGTCAGCCTGGCAATTTTGCCAAGAAGAGTGCTCCACAAAGCGCTCCGGAACCTGATCACTTTGATGATGACGGCATTCCATTCTGATTTTGTTTGTAAAAGGAGATTGTAAGACAATGGAAAATAAAGATGATGTAAGAGAAATGATGCCGGAAGAGGACGAGAAGGCTGAATTCGGTAAGAGAGCAAAAGTAGTATTCAAAAAGAAAGTTTGCAAGTTCTGTGCTCAGAATCTGCAGATTGACTATAAGAATCCTGATTCCCTCAGAAGATTTGTGACAGAACGGGGAAAGATCCTTCCTCGCAGAATCACAGGAACATGTGCAAAGCATCAGAGGGCATTGACCAGAGAAGTTAAGAAGTGCAGAGTTCTTGCTCTTCTTCCTTTTGACAAGAAATGAGTGATCGGGAAAAGCGCTGATGTCTAAACGGGATTACATGGGAGCGTTGATTGCATCCTGCATCTCTGTCTTTGCATATCAGACCGGCTTTTTCTTTTTCCTGTTTCTGGTCCCCCTCCAGCTGCTTCTTTTCAGAAGCGGTCTTAAGGTTGCCCGCATTGCGGTGCTTGGAGTAGGGGTTGCTCTGGTTTATCTGGGAATAAGGCATACTGCACAGGGAGCTTCGGATGTCAGGTTCTCCCTTCTTATGGTTGAGCTTGTCATTCCAATCCTTCTGCTGGGCGGCTTTCTTCTGGAGAACGGATTTTTCGGAAACATCGGGGGAGTGCTGCTGAATGCTCTTCTTGCCACTGTCATAACAGCTCTGGTAAGTATAGCAGTTCTTCATGTACTTCTTGGTAACGAGGCTTTTATAGCCTATTACAAGGCCCAGTTCTCCGATATGTTCAATATCCTTAAGACAACTCTGGCAGCCAGCAGCGATATAGACCTGGTTCCTATGATGGATATGGATGTTGACACCATGCTTAGTCATGTGTCTTCTGTTTTTTTCAAAGGCTTTCTGTTTGCCTATTTCTGCATCCTGTTTGTGAGCTATATATTCGCCCTTTCGGTGGAGAGGCTTGCTAAAAGGGAGGTGGGAATAATAACAGTGATGATTCCTGACTACTTTGTCTGGGTTCTGATTGTGTCTTTGAGTCTGGTTCTTGCAGATGCCAGATTTCAGCTCAATCCGGTGCTTGGCTATGTGGGATGGAATGTGTTTCTGATTGTCATGTTCCTCTATGGACTTAGGGGAATGGGGCTTATCAGACAGATGCTTGAGGTGCGCAAGGTGCATCCCGTGGTACGGTTTTTCCTTAGCTTTGCAGCAGTTATCCTGCTTCTGCATCCACGGTATGGGCGCGTGCTTCTTGTAGGAATTCCGCTGGTCGGAATTTCCGAGATCTGGTTTAAATATAAACGGACTTGAAGGAGTTTTTATATGTCAATCAAAGTTATTCTTAATCAGGATGTTTTGAATCTTGGAGAAGAAGGGGATGTCTGCAAGGTTGCAGATGGATATGCAAGAAACTATCTTTTCCCTCAGAACTTGGCTGTTCCTTATACAAAACAGTACATTGTTCTGTTTGATCAGAAAAAAGAGCAGATCGAGAAGAGAAAGGCAGAGAAGCATGCAGCTGCTGTAAGCCTTAAGGAGAAGATCGAGGCTCTGGGATCTGTTGAGATCAAGATGCCTGCAGGCGAAGGCGACAAGCTGTTCGGTTCTGTCAACAACGCAATGATCGCAGATCAGCTGGCAGCAAGCGGAATCGAAGTTGAGCGCAAGAAGATTGAGCTCGGAACCTCTGCAATCAAGATGATCGGAACATACCCTGTAAAGGTCAAACTTTATAACAACGAGACAGCAGAGCTCAAAGTTATTGTTTCCAAAGAAGAGGCTAAGGCATAACTATGGCTGAATCCGGACTGAGAGACAAGATACCGCCTAACAACCTGGAGGCAGAGAAGGCTACATTGGGAGCTATCCTGATGAATTCCGACTCTCTCCTTACAGTATCCAAGATTCTCCGTCCGGATGATTTCTATAAGAATGCCAATAAGAAGATTTACCAGGCTATGCTTAACCTGGACCAGCAGAACAGCAGCAATGTTGATATTCTTACTGTAATCCAGGAACTTAAGCGTATTGGGGAGCTGGAGGCTGCCGGCGGTGCCGCCTATGTCTCTTCTCTGACATCAGAGGTCCCCACCACAGCCAATGTGGAATACTATGCCCAGATTGTCCAGGATAACAGTGTAAGGCGTTCGCTTATACAGACCTCCAACGAGATCATAGCCGGCGCTTTTGACGATACTGTAGCTACCGGAACTATGCTGGAGAATGCAGAGCGCAAGATATTTGATATCACTGAAAAGCATCATTCCTCAGATTATAAATCGGTAAGCAGCCTTGTATCTCCGGCTTTTGACCTTATCCAGTACAGGATGGGTACAAAGTCAGACTGTACAGGTATTCCATCCGGGTATTCGGATCTGGATTCCCTTACCAACGGTTTCCAGAACTCCGAGCTTATAGTCATAGGTGCCCGGCCTTCAAAAGGAAAGACTGCACTTGCCCTCTCCATGGCTGCCAATATGGCCGGCCGGTATAAGAAGAGGGTAGGCTTCTTCTCTCTTGAGACCGATGGAATGGCTCTTATGCAGCGTCTTCTTGCAGGAGAGGCCCGGGTGAACAGCCACAGGATCCAGAGCGGCTTCCTGTCTGACAGGGAGTTCACCAAATTGGGTGTGGCAGGAGATGTAATCTATGAATCTCCTATGTTTATCTGCGATACCCCTAATATGCGGCTTATAGACCTGCGTACCGAGGCAAGAAAGCTCCGTGCCAAGGAGAAGATCGAGATTATCTTCATCGATTATATCGGGCTTATCTCTTCTGATAACAAGGATCTGCCCCGTCATGAGCAGGTTGCTGAGATTTCCCGTTCTTTGAAGCAGCTGGCCCGGGAACTTAAGATTCCTGTGATTGTCCTTGCCCAGGTTAAAAGAGAGGTTAAGGAGGACAAGCCGTCCCTTTCCGACCTCCGTGAGTCAGGCTCTATAGAGCAGGATGCAGACCTGGTTCTGTTCCTCCATGATTCAAAAAAGAAAGATGATAACGGTGATCAGGATGTCTCTGCCGGAAAAGAGGTGGATATCATCATAGCCAAGAACAGAAACGGCCCGATCGGAGAGGTCAAGCTTATGTTCCTCCCTGCATATACCCGTTTCGAGCCTATCTCCAAGGAGCATCAATGAAAGAGATATCTGTATATACAGATGGAGGCTGCTCCGGCAATCCCGGCCCCGGCGGCTGGGCTTTTGTGATTCTTTCTGGCGATGACAAGGTGCTCCTTTCAGGCGGTGAACAGGCTACCACCAACAATAGAATGGAGCTTACAGCTGTAATATCTGCTCTCCGCTATATTTCCCTTAATATGAAGGGTTGTTCTGTAACCCTTTATACCGATTCCCAGTATGTTCAGCAGGGTATAACCCAGTGGATAAGCCGCTGGCTCCGGAACGGCTGGCGCACTGCCGACAAAAAGCCGGTTAAGAATGTGGAGCTTTGGCAGACTCTTTATCAGCTGGATCAGGAACTTCATCCTTCCTGGCAATGGGTAAAAGGGCATGCTGGAAACACATACAATGAAATGTGTGATTCCATGGTAAGGAAAGAGATGGATAAGTTCCTCTGCTGACTTGATGATTGAACGTTATAACAGTTTAAGGAATGAGCTGGGGCATCGCTTTTACAACGACAGGGATCCCGGCGCCATAGTCAAGACATCCTGCATGGGTGACATGCATCTTGACGGAGATGCTGTGACCAGTATTGTCACCGAATCTGGAAATACTATCTATTACAAACCGAGAGATTGCCGCACTACTGACCTTTTAGGCGATATAAACGAGCTTTTGTGGGGGAACAGAATGGTTCCCCGGCAGATCTCGGGTGAAGGCTTTGCATTCCAGAAGGAAGTGGTGATCAAACAGCCTGAAAGCAATGAAGAGCTGGAGACCTGCTGTTCCGGACTCGGTAAATTGGCTGCAGTCTTCTATGCTCTCGGAAGCAGTGATATGCATAGCGACAATGTCATCTCTTCTGCAGATGGCCCTGTTGTGGTGGATACCGAGACTATCCTCTGCCCCAAGGCCGAGGGAGTAGGAGGAGCTGGAGAGTTCTCCGCAAATTACGGCGATATCTTCCCAGAATATCGCATGTCAGTGGGGGAGAGCATGATTCTTCCCAGATTTTATGGAACGGGACAGACATCTCCTCTCTTATTGCCTGTCCGCTGTGCTCCTGACAAATCGGAGTCTCTTTTTATCCACAGTTTTTTAGAAAGTTATAGAAAGATCTGTGCCATGAAGGAACAGATTCTTGAGATCCTGAACCGCTATAAGGATACAACTGTCAGATATCTGCTCAGATCCACCCAGAGCTATGTCATTAATATATTGCGTTACAAAATTGCAAAGAATGACGAAGAGCGAGAGAAGGTCTTCAGAAGATTGGAGAAAGGTCTGTCGGAGACCGATATCCAGAGGTGGAAACCGGTTCTTGAATGGGAAGCCCAGGGTATCAGAAAAGGAATTATCCCCTATTTCTGTATAAAAGCCGGCGGCAGGGATCTTTACGGGGATATTTCAGAGAAGGCTCTGATCCCTGATTATCTGATCATGTCGCCTGTGGATTACGCCTGCCACCGCATGAATATGATGAGCGAAAAGGATCTGGCGGTACAGATATCCTATATAAGGGGAAGCCTTAAGCATTTTGACTATTGGGAAAAAACCGCAGAGACCGGAAAGCAGGAGGAACCTGCAGCGGCCCGGCCGCTGTCGGCGGAAGATGCTGTAGAAGAGGTTCAGATTGCCCTTGAGAATCTCTGGACAGAGAGGATAGAATTATCCCATGGCTGCTGTCTCTGGCATACACCTTTTGTAAAAGGACATGTCGGCTCTCTTTTTGGTATAGGGGAGGGCTTTGCCGGGGTTGCCCTTTTTGCCAAAGCCTGTGAAAGGTCTTCTCTGATAAAGGGTAAATACTCCGATATTGCCAGATCAATAACAAGTTCGTGTTTCAAGGATATGGCCCTTTTTGCTGAATATCTTTTGAGCAAGTATCCGGAGCCGGCCGATGAGAGGCTTATATCAAGAAGGTTTGACGGTGCTTTCGATTTGGCTGATGGAATCAAGGGTCTTCTCTGGGCTATAGATGATTCAGGAGATGAAGATCCTCATCGGGCAGATGCTATTCTCAAAGGATTTGATGCATGGGGTATAGGCTATGTTCCTTCTGAGATTATGGATGATTTTTATGATCTGATCCAGGGAAAAGAGATAAGCGATTGCCTGGAGGATGGAAGAAGCGGCCTGGCTCTCAGGCTCTTAAGAGCTCGCAATGCAGATTCTCTTGAGCAGGCAGGGAAAATCCTTCAGAAAATCAGACAGGGCCGTGTGTCAGATGGCAGCTATAAGGTTTACAGTAAATTCAGACATCAGTATTTCCTGCCGGCTTTCCTGAGAGGCAGCACTGGTATCGCATACACTATGCTCAGGTATGCGGAGCTTCTTTGACCTGTTATTCTTCTTTAAGCAGCTTGTCGCTGCGCCACCAGACAGCAGAAACCTCATCCTCGTAAGAAATAAGTGCGGTTATGATACCATGACTGCCCAGACTCAGCTCCAGCAGCTGTATATCCTTATGACCGAAAGCCAGAGGTGTGTTGACTGCTATGCCGTTTTTCCCGTCCAGTATAAGCATATTATAGGTGTCGTTGTCATCAGGGCTCACCAGATAGATCTGATCTTTTCCATATACTCCAAGCAGCTGGTACAATGTCTCGGCGGCTGGAATATCCATGCTCCATATGCACTTCCCTAAGGTAAGGTCGTAGCAGCAGACAGAAGACTTGTAGAAGTCTATATCATCTTCCTTCTCTGTATAGTAGTCGGCTTTAATGAACAGAAGGGGTTCTGTCCTTGATGCCGATATGCTGTCCATATCCACTATGTGGTCTGCTGTCTCTTCCTGAGGCAGGATGGAGTTGTCAGCTAAAACAGAATAAATAAGTTTGTAATTGTCATCAAACCAGTAGATTACCTGACCTTCAGGAGTCTGGGTATGTACAACCAGGTGGCTGCTGTCGGTGGTCTCAAGCCGTGTTATCCTGGGGAAGGGAGTGGCGCTTGCTCTTCCTTCCTGTCCCAGGTCGCAGATAAGCTTTCCCTGGTTGTCAAAGCAGTGGACAGTGCTGGTCAGCATACAGCTGTACTCGCTGCTCCACAGGGTCTCCTCGTCCGGCAGGATATCTGCCACAAAAAAGGCCTGGTCATCAGTCACTGCTATCTGGGAAGGCTCCCGGTATGGGAAAGGTACTGCTGCCTTGTTTGAGGGGGCATTTTCCTCTCTTTTATGCACAAGTATCTGGGTAGGATTCTTCTCCTGATTGTACTGCAGCAGAAGCAGATCTCCATAGGAATTGAACTTCATCATCTTTGCCAGGCTGCTGTCTATAATATAGAAGAAACCGTCATTCATAGCTATCTTTGATTCGGCCAGCGGGGTAAGTTCGTCGTCCAGAGCACCATATGGCAGGGTGAACATGGTTTTTTTCTCCAGCCCTTCATCGGAATTGCGGCTGCAGGCAAAAAGAGACAACACAGCAAGGACAAGAATCAGTTTTTTCATTATATACTTGATATTATCGTAAAATGTTAATACTATGCAAGCAGTGGGGAAATATGACGAAGAACAGACTGCAGTCCCTTTCTTTATCTGACCTTGTTGCCGTTGCTGAACAGCAGGGAATAATCAACTGCGAAGATATGGAAAAAGAGGACTTGATTGACTCTATAATCGATGCTTTTGAGGAATCCAGGCTAGAGAGACTTGAGGATGACAACTGGACTATCCAGTCCATGTGCCGTAAGTTTGATATTTTCCAGGATGAAGAGATTTCTCTTGAGAAAATGACAGATATTCCTGATCATTTCAATGCATCAAAAGTCGAAATTCTTCTTGTCAACCCACTTATGGCCTTTGTTTTCTGGGAATATGGCGACAGTGCCAAGGAAATGGCCCAGAAATGCAGCCGGCATAATCATCTGATCCTGCGTGTCCACGAGAAGAATATTGCAGATGGAAAAGTAAGCTCCTTTGATATTCCGGTCAAGTTTGAGGAGAATAAATGGTACATAAACCTGCCTTCCACCGGCTGTCAGTATTACATTGAGCTTATATGCCATCTTGCCGCTGGTGACAAGGTGCTTGCCACCTCCAACAAGATAGAGAGTCCTCTTAAGATAACCAGAGATATTGTGAGCAACGAGAGCATGAACCGCTCCGATTTCCTGGTTCTTGCAGGTGTTTACGGTTTTTATGATGACGAGGACGGATCTGGTGACAATTCACAGAAGATTGTCTCTTTCCTCAACACCGGATCTATCAGGGAAGGAGATTGAATATGCCTAAAGGATATCTGATCTTTGAACTTACATGTCATCTTCCGTTTGTAAAGAGTTTCTGTCCTGGGGAATACCCGCAGGAAAACTGGCTTAACGATGCAATTTCCAACACATATCTGCCGCTTCTGCGCATGCTGCACAGGATGGATGCAAAATCTGTTCCTTTCAGACTTACATTCACTATTTCTCCTACTCTTGCCAGCATGCTCTCAGACCCGATTCTCCAGGAGCGTTTTGTCTCTTACCTGGACAGCCGTATAGCCCTTGGCGAGAAAGAGGTGGAGCGGACTGCATCCGAGCCTGATAAGAATAAGCTGGCAAAGATGTACCTGGAGTCGTTCCTCCAGAATAAATCAGATTTCTTAGGCCTTTACGGCATGAATATTTTGAATGGCTTCAACGAGCTTCAGAAAAACGGGAAAATAAATATTATCACAACATTCGCCACCCACTGCTATCTGCCCTTCTTCCAATCCTATAAGGGCAGCATGGAAGCTCAGATTTATACAGCCATCTCAACTCATAACACTATGTTCAACAGTACCCCTCAGGGGTTCTGGCTTCCTGAGCTTGGATACCGCCAGGGCATAGAGGATATTCTAAAGAAATTCAATATTGATTATTTCTTTACCGCAATCCATGCATTCCTGTTCGGAAGCAAAGTGCCAAGCAACGGAATCTATGCTCCTGTTCAGGTCGGAGACTCAGGAGTCTATGCTTTCTGCCGCGATCTTGCTTCATCCATGTATGTCCTTTCCCAGGAGGAGGGATATCCGGGAGATTTCTCATACAGGGAGTATTCCCATGATATCAGCGGAGAGCTTGATGCTGACTATCTTGGCCGCGATATTGTTTATCCTGACGGTTGCAAAGCAGGTCTACAATCCGGATAAAGTGGCTGCTGTGGTCAAGAATCATGCTGAAAACTTTATCTATAACCTGAAAAAACGGGTCAAGAAGCTGCTTCGGTATACCGACAGGCCTCCTGTGATTGTATGTCCATATGATGCCCAGGTGTTCGGCCACTGGTGGTTCGAGGGAATTGACTGGCTTGAGACAGTTATCAACGAATTGGCAACTGATGAGGATATGGTGCTTATTTCCCCGGAAGAATATCTTACCAGTTTTGAAAACGGAGAAAAAATTTCCCTCTCTTTCTCCAGCTGTGGTAACGGAGGCTATTCCGGTGACTGGCTCAACGGCTCCAATGACTGGATTTACCGCCATATTTACAGCATAACAGATAAGATGACAGAGCTGGCAAACCGGTTCCCTGACGAGGGAGGCCTTAAACGCAGAGCTTTGAACCATGCAGCCAGGGAGGTGCTGCTGGCTCAGGCTTCAGACTGGCCATTCATCATGAAAAGCGGAATTGCAGCTCCATTTGCCGCAAGGCAGGTGAAGGATCATGTAACCAGTTTCCTCAAGATATACAACGATCTTTCTGGCAATTCTGTAGATACAGAATGGCTTACTACTATTGAGAAAAAGGACAGTCTGTTCCCGGATATCGACTATCACATCTTCAAAGGGTAGGAATGTTATGCTCGTCCATCATCCGGTTGGATGTGGAAAGCTCCATTGAATTGTTGGCATAGAAGAACAGGTTCTCAATCATTATTGCAATATTCACATTG
>CADAEX010000014.1 GCA_902787125.1 uncultured Spirochaetaceae bacterium | reverse complement strand
TTTGTCACCTAAGGAAATGCTTGATCTGCTTATTTCAGAGCTTAAAAAGCTGAACATGAAGGCTATGGTGATCACAATGGATTCAGAAGGGGCAGTCTATGCAACTGCAGAAGGGAAGACAGGACACTCTCCTGCACAGCAGGTTACCGTGGTGGACAGCACAGGAGCCGGAGATGCCTTTTTTGCAGGGACATCCGTCGGCCTGCTCCGCCGGTTATCCATAGCCGATGCATGTACATTAGGAACTAAAACAGCTGCCAGCGTTTTGAGCACAAGAGAAAATGTCCTGAAATAAGAGAAGCTTCAGTCTATCTGGTGAAGATGGGCAGGATCTGCCAGTACATTCTCATACAGAGCTTTATATTTATCACCAAATAACTTAAGAGTATGGCGTTTTAAGATAAGCTCCCGTCCTTTCTGTCCCATATCCCACAGTTGTCTGATCTCCACTTTCTTAAGAATGTCATAAAGCTCATCTGCATTTCCAGGAGTAAAGAGGAATCCGGTCTCCCCATCAGTTACAGTCTCGGGGTTGCCGCCGCACCTGGATGCAATAAGAGGCGTGCCGCTGGCCATGGTTTCCAGAGGAATATAGGAGAATGCCTCGTCCCACCGGACAGGAAGAACAGTCACATCAGAGTTTGCATAGAACCGGCTCACTTCCTGAGGACTCTTGAGGAAGCCCACCCAGTTGATGCATGGATCACCTTCGGTTTTCTTCATAAGGATTGGCTTGAGAGTACCGTTGCCTATTATATTCAGCCGCACCTTGCGCTCCTGGGAAAGCCGCTGAACCACGTCAATCAGCAGGTCGATTCCCTTCTCCAGTGTGATCTGACCGACGAAAGTAATCTCCAAAGTGTCATGAGGAGTATACTCAACAGGCTTGAAGATTTCTGGGTTCACACCTGCATAGAGCAGGACTATCCGGTCTTTGGGCACACCGCCGATCTCTTCCAGCTGCTTCTTTACAAACTTGCTTATAGCCACATAGCAGGTGGCATTCTTGAAGTTCCGCCTTGTTATCCTGAAGAAGCTGTTCATGCACTTGTCCACCATATATTTCTTAGAGCCTACAGACATATGGAATGTGCAGATAAGAGGCACATCAAGTTCCCTGCGGAACTTCTCTATAGAGAAATCCAGCCGGCCTGATGGGTGATGATGATGGATTATGTCGGGCTGGAACTCCTTAAGCCGCTCCAGAACCTGGTCCGGGTGCTTTGCCCAAGGGATTATGCCGCCGATAAGCCAGGAATCGGGCTCGTAAACAGGAATTGCCTGCTTAGTCCATTTTGCTTCGCTGACCACCAGCATTTCCTGGTTGATCTGCTCAAAATATCTGTATATGTTCAGGGCATAGGAGGCAATGCCACGGACGCCGCTGTGAATGTGTGCAACTTTCATGTCCCTATAAGGATACCCCTAAAAAAGGCAACTGTCAACTTTGTGGCATCCCCCCCCCCTGGCCGTAAACAGATGCATGATTCATAAAATCATACAGCAGAAATAAATCCGGACTTTTTTAAAAATTTTTCCAAAAAATTGAAGCAAAATGAACATTTTTTGTGTTACTTAGGCATGAAGTGGTTAAAAATTGTTTTGCTTACAGTTCTCCTGATCTCGTGTCGCAATGCAGAGAAAGCTCAGGATCATCAGGCTTTCATTGCTGCCAAGGATCTTTATCTGCAGGGGGATTCTCAAGGTGCTCTGGAAAAACTTGAGGCACTGGAGAAACATAAGCCATCTTATTTCCCTTCATTTATTCTTGATGGCAGAATCAGCCTGTTCACAGGGCAGTATGAAAGGGCAGAAGAAAAGCTTACCCATGTTCTTAAAATCAATCCTTTGGAATTTGATGCCATCCGCTGGATGGCCAATCTCTATCTTCTTACAAAAAGGTATGAAGAGACAGAGAAACTTGTCACCATAGCACTTGAGAAATATCCCGAGGAACCCCGGCTCCTTCTTCTTCTGGCGGCCAGTTATAAGGGACAGGGAAAAGTGAAGGAGGCTGTGGTCACATATCACAGGGCCTATTTATTCGAAGTTGAGCTGGCCTATGCGCACTACGAGATGGCACAGCTCTATTCCCAGTTCGGTTTGGAAAAGGAGCACAAGGAGCAGATGGAGCGGGCTTCGGCCCTTTCTGAAAGGAGGCTTCATGAATAGGTGGATATCTTTTTTATATATTTTTACAGCCATCTCTTTCCCTATTGCAGCATCTGAATCTTTTACTCTCCGCATAGCAATAGAGAAGGGGCTTGAGAACAATCTAAGCCTTGACCTTGCAAAACAGGAGAACCGTATTGGAATAAAAAATATGCGGATGAAATATAGGAAATATTTCCCAACTTTAAACTTGGGATATTCCTCAACCGACACTGTAACTTATTATGCAGATGACAGCCACTCCAGGCAGCTTAGTGCCACTTTGACACAGCTTATATATGACAGGGGAGTGCTCCGTTCTTCCATACATCTTGAGAAAGAGCGGCTTATGCTTGAAGCCCGTCAGAACGATTTGAACCGCTCTGGTTTTATCTTCTCCGTAATAGACGGATATAAGAATGTCCTGGAATTAGAGAAGGAGCTGGAAATATCAAAGCAGGCAAGAAATGCAGTTTCTCAGCAGGTGGAGATAGGACATCTTGAGAGGAATCTGGGAGAGATAACCCAGTTTGATTTTCTTGAGCTCGAGCTGGCATTGGCTGATATGGATATTCAGATAACACAGATTTCTCAAAAATTGGATGAGGCACGGTCAGCTTTTGCATCGGTTATGAACATGCGGTCCTGTGATATTCCGATGCTGCTTGGGGAACTGAATTATCTCTATAGTGGATTTGTAAATGAAAGCAGTGATTATTATGTATCTCAAGCTATGCAGAACAGTATTGTTCTTAAGGAGATTGAGTTTGCAGAGCATAAAGCACAGGCCGACTATGCTCTTTTAAAGAAAAAATATATTCCTGATATCTCGCTTTCCTGTACAGCTGCGGTTGCTGGAGAATCCTATCCTCTTACAGAAAAAAGTTTCTCTATATTTCTCAATCTTGATTTTGATACACCGGCTCTTCCTTCTTCCATAAGTGCGGGAATCGGAAAGAATTCTGATGAGCAGAGATTCAGAAAGATAACGGCAGATTCAGATGTGATGGGTAATTCAGAGGCGCTCTACTCAAGTCAGAGCGGAAAAGTGGTTATGGAGAGGACCAGATGGAATCTGGATAAATACAGACGTGAATGTCAGGAGGAGATTGAAGGGCAGCATAAGGCAATTCTTGTGCTCAAGGAGAATCTGGAAGCTGCACGGCGGAGGATTGAGCTTGAGCAGAAGAAGGTGGAGATAGAGGAGCTCAAAGTACAGCTGGGCGAGGAAAAGCGGATTGATTATGTAGAAAGTCAGATTGCCCTGGCTCAGAATAGAATAAAGGTTTTTCAGACTATCTCCCAGCTCTATTCCATGGAGATTGCTTTCATGAATCTGTGTGGGATGGGAGAGCCCTCTTCTTCTGGCAGGCATCTGATAGAGGGGAGCGGTTTATGAGAAATATATTGATAATGATTCTGTTTGCATCATTTTTTTCTCTGCCGTTTTCTGCCTGCAGGAGACGTGAAGAGAAAGTTGAGAAGGGTGTTGAGATAAGTACTGCAGTTGCAAGCAGAGAAATTGCTGCTCCTGTGATATCAGCTTTCGGCTCAATTGTCTACAAAGCTAAGGCAGATGTATATCCTACCTCCACCTCAAATGTTAAGGCTCTGTTTGCAGATAAAGGGATGAGCGTAAACAAAGGAGATCTTCTTGCTCTCCTTGATGATGCCAAGCTTCAGGTGCAGCTCCGGCAGGCGGAATCGGATGTGCAGTCCAAAAAAGCGCTGGTTGCCCTGGCAAAAGCTCAGTTCGATGAAGGATGTCAGAATGCAAGAAAGACTATCCTTTCCATAGACCGGATTCAATGTGCAGTGGATCAGAAGAAGAAGGAATTTGATAATCTTAAGCGTATCTATAACAACAAGCTTAAGCTTCATGTCATAGGCGGTCTTTCCGACGAGGAACTCCAGTCTATAAAGATGAATATGGATTCTGCCGGTAATGCCTTGGAACAGGCTCTTCTGGAGCTCAGGACTGCACAGGTAGGCTTTTCTGAAAGCGATATAAATACTGCCGGATATACAGTTCCGGCTGATAAGAAAGAGTACGAGGAACTTCTTGTCAAGATCAATACCGCTACTCTGAAGGCACAGCTGGAAGCGGCCGGTGCAGAACTTGAGGCAGCCCAGTCTCAGATGGAAAATATAAAGCTCTATCTGGAAGAGACAAAAATAAAATCTCCTATAGACGGTATTGTGGCGGAACGCTATGTGGACATAGGGGAGAAGGCAGATGCCGAGACCAGGCTGTTCACTTTATTCTCAACAGAATCTGTCTATGTTTCTGTGACTGTTAATGCCCTGCGTTTCAACGATATTTCTGAAGGCTGTGCCGCAACTGTACGGCTGGGGAATGAAGTCCATAACGGTTTTGTGGAGCAGGTTTCTCCCTATGCAGATGCAAAGACAGGTGGCAGAATGCTGAAAATCGCAGTGGACAATAAGGATAAAACTCTTATTCCGGGACTTTTTGCCGAGGTCTCAATCACAGTGGGGGAAAAACAGCTGCGTCTTTCTGTACCTAAGGAGGCAGTGCTGCATAAACAGGATGACTATAGCGATGCTGTTCTGTTCCTAGTGCGGGATGGTCATGTTTTTCTGCAGAAGGTGGATGTGGATTTTGTCACTGATTCCAAAATATTTCTCCATAAGGGACTCAAGGAAGGGGATGTAGTTGCTATATCCCGGTTGGGACATCTCTCGGATGGATGCGAGGTGGTGGTAAGATGAAAAAACCTATTTATATTCTTTTAAGCTTGGCATGTATCTCTTGCGGGATTGTTGATTTCTCTCCATCTGATTCCATAAAGGTAAATCCTTCAAAATACAATCAGATTGTAGGAGAAGATGAGGAAGTTTATGTTAAATTCGGATTTTCCCCGGACCATGTCTCTGCCCAGTCCGCTTTTGAGATCCAGAACATGGATGGCAGGATAGGCGGCTCATTCAGATGGGAAAGGAACACCATGCTGTTCATCCCTCATGAGTGTCTTGAACCGGCGCAGCGGTACATGCTTAAATTTGCCGGAGAGGTTGCTGATACATCTGGAAAGCTGCATAGATATAATATTTATACCCCATTTTTCTACAGGACCAGGCAGACCCTGAAACCGGATGTCACCAAAATGAATCCTGATGCGGGAAGCACAATAAATGCATATGATAAAATAATCTTCTCTTTCTCTGCCCCTATGTCACTTCCATCTTTCCTTGATGGACTTTCTGTCTCCCCGGAAATTGAGTACTCAGAGGAGTGGAATGCCGAGCATACACAGATGATTCTGACTCCAAGGAAGGGATGGAAAGAGCATCAGGTGTACAGTTTTTCTTTTTCTGATTCAATAAAATCTGCCGATGGAATTCCTCTGGTGGAGCAAAGAACTTTCTCTCTTTACAGCAGTTCAGGAGAATCTCTCCCGGCAGTGCTTTCTGCCCATACAGCATTGAATGACGGCCTATCTTATCCCATTCTCCTGTCTGGTCTGGAAGGTGTTAAGAATAAGGATGCCATCAGGATAATTTTTTCTGTTCCTATGGATACAGAATCGGTTGAGTCAGCTCTCTCCATATCACCTGATATTGCAGGGCATACCTGTTGGCTCGATGAGAGCACATTGATATTTGTTCCCGAAGCGGAGTGGCAGGGGGAAACTGTGTACTCATTAGTAATAGATACATCTGCTGAAAGCAGGAAGGGGTTGTTTCTCCCGGATTGTTTCGAGGCTGTTTTTTCTCCTGATGATACTCCGCTCAAGCTCCTTTATCTGGAGGGAAAAGATGCCGATGGATTTCCTGTTTCGGTCTTCAATCCACATCAGGAGATTGATATTGATGCAGGAGATGCTCTTCTGCCTGAAAGAACTTATACCTTTGGCTTTGTATTCAACCATGCATTTGATACAGCTGAGGCCAAGGAGCAGGTTTATTCAGGAATAAAGCTGAAAGGAATTTTTCCTCCCTCTCTTGTTTCTCCTAAAGTAGTGTCTCAATTCTGGTCCGGTGACAGCAGGGTTCAGATAACATATACCGGCTTTGAACCGGAGGGTCGCATCTATTCATTGGATGTGAATGGTCTTGAGAAAATTGTTCTGAGGACACGCTGATGAAAAAGATTATTTTATTTGTACTTATGCTTTTGTCCTGCAGCATTGCAGAAGAATACACTAACATGAAATCTCCGGAGGTTTCTGATTGCACCTATGGCGAAGGATGCATCCAGATTACATTCTCTTCAGAGATGGAAAGAGAGATTACCGAGCAGGCTTTCTCATGTCTATGCAATGACGAGGCAGCTTCTGGAACTTTTATCTGGTATGAGAAAAAGATGTGTTTTTATCCTGAAGCAGGAATCAAGGATAAAAGCAGATACCAGGTGGAGGTTGGGACCAGGGCCGAAGACCGATATGGAAATTCGCTTAGAGAGGTCTTCAGCTATATTTTTTCCACTGTGAGAAAAGAAGAAGAATTCTTTGTTCAAAAAATGAACATCTCTGATGGCGATATGGTTTCAGACCTTATGCAGCTGATTGAAATAACCTTTTCCAGCCCAGTTGAGCAGGCATCGTTTTACCAGGGTTTTGGAATATCGCCTCATATTCCAGGGGCAATTTCCTTTAATGGCAATAGCGTTTTATTTGCACCCCTCGAGAAACTGGACTGGAATTCTACTTACACAGTGACATTGAAAAAAAGTATATCAGACTCCTATGGGAATAGACTTCAATCAGATTATGCTGTCACATTTGCCACTCCCCAGGAATCTGATAATTCACTTAAGAAAATCTGTATAAAGAATGGTGCGGAACTTGTATCAGGGGGAACCGTAAACAGGAACATAGAAAAGGATATCTCTCTGGTGCTGACATATTCTGGTGCCGCTGATTCCAAAACTATAAAGAAGCCGGTCTCTGTTTCCCCTGTCCTGGATTACACTGCAGATTGGAACATAGGCCATACCTGCTGCACCATATCTTTCAAGAAGCCTCTTCCATATAAGGCTCTTCTTGAACTGACAGCAGGGGAGGGCAAACAGTATCTCCTGTATGTGGACGGAGAAAGATCCAGACCTCTTGAAGTGCAGGAAATCAGATTCTATCAGGACTATTCATCCGGGGAAAGCGAAGTTTTGGAATATGGCAGTGGAATTGTATTTGAGACAGGATCTCATGCATGTTTTGAGTTCCTTCTTTCTGCCGGGAACAATGGAGAAATACTGGCTGCAGATGCATATGGTGCAGTAGATGTGGCTGTATCCAGAGGGAACCTGACTATAGATATTGAGCATCTTGAGACAGGGCAGAGAGAACCAGGGAGTTTGTTCATCAGATTATTCTGCTCTATAACTGCTGGAACAATACAGACTCCGGTGATCATTTCGGTCAATGGTATGCTGCAGGATTCCGATGGAAACACTTTGGAAAAAGATTATGTATTGAGGATAAATGCACTGTGAAGAAGCATCAGCTCTGTACACAGCATCCTTCCGCTGTTCTTCTCTGCTGGCTCGGTATAACGCTTCTGGGAATATGCAGTCTTTGTAAACTGGATATAGGCTTCTATCCCGAGGTCTCTATCCCATATGCCACTATAACTGCAGAGTTTCCGGGTATGCCTGCAGAAGATGTGGAGAAGCTTGTTACTATACCTCTGGAAGACAGCATTTCTGCGGTAAAGAATATAAGACAGATTTCCTCCATATCAAAAAGAGGAGAAAGTATCATAAGGCTGGAATTCAGCTGGAATGCGGATATGGCTGTGACAGGAAGCGAAATAAGGAACAGGATAGATGCGGCATATCCGTTTCTTCCTGAATCTGTTTCCAGACCGATTCTATCTTTCAGATCATTAGCTGATTCTCATATTATGACTCTGGCAATATTTCCTGATTCCGGGTTCACATTGACCCAGACCTCATCTTTGGTGAAAAGAGAACTGAAAAGCCGTATATTGGCCCAGGAAGGAGTTGCCCAGGTGCATATCACAGGATGTACTGAACCAGAGGTGCAGATTGATTTGAATTATCCTCTCATTATGTCTGCCCCATCTCTGAATTTTAATAAGGTAGCTGATGCTATAAGAAAATGTTTCTTCCGCTATCCGATAGGAAATCTGGAAGAAGGAGAGCACCGCTATCAGTTAAGGGCAGAGACAGATATACATAAACCAGAGGACCTTGGTCAAATCCCTTTGGATATGGAAGGGGCGATGAAAGTTGGAGATGTGGCGTCAGTTATTGTAGGAGAAAGAGAGAGGAGTTCTTTCTTCAGCCATAATGGTCGGGAAGGAATAGGACTGAGAATTATAAAGACCGGGGGAAGCAGCCTGCTTGAAACATGCAGGGAACTGAGGAAAATGGTGGAACAGCTTTCCTTTGTATATGGGAATCTTCTTGAAATTGAGATTATAGAAGACAATTCAAAACCACTTGAGCACGAAATATGGAATCTTATAGGCACTATTGGGGCGGGTATTCTTTGTGCCTGCATAGTAATTATGTTTTTAATACAGAACAAGTATGTGGCATTCACCGTGATAATGGCACTTCCTTTTTCGCTGTTCCCGCTGTTTGTCTGTATGCAGTGTACAGGTATGTCCTTGAACATAATCACGCTGTCAGCACTTGCTGTCGGGTCGGGAATGGTCTTTGACAATGCTGTTGTAGTAACAGAATTTCTTCTTAAAAATAGGGCTGATACCAGATATACACAGGCGGTCATAGGCTCAACTCTGACTACAATCATTATTTTTATTCCAGTCATACTGTTGCCGGGGCTCATGGGCAAAGTGTTCTCAAGCCTGGCGGTCACTGTAATACTATATCTTTCAATCTCATGCATCGTTTCTCTGACCTTGACACCAGCACTTTTCACCTTGCTGAAAAACCATATCCATATAAATCATAAATCTTTTGGTCTTGAGCGGTGGTATAAAAAATATCTGGAGCAAATTAGGCATAAAAAAAGAGTTCTTGTCCTGTTTACACTTGCAGTCATACTTCCTTACGGCCTTCTGTTTTTTATCCCTTTCAAGACAGTTCCAGAGATGGAATCAGATAGAGTGGGGATAAAAGTTTCTTTCCCTTATGGGTATCCATTTGAAACTTATATGGCTTGGACCGTCGAGCTTGAGGAGCAGATCAGGAAGAGCAGGTTTTGCACAGATGTGACAATCTTTGGTGGTTATGACAGGGATTCACAGCAGGACTTAAATACGTTTGTCTTCGAAATGAAAGGTAAGGGAAAGCAGGGACTTCATGAACTTTTTGATGATTCAGGATGGGATTATCAGATACTGGAAGCTGAGAATTTCCTTTCTGTTCTTGTAGGTGATGACAATCTTTATTGTGTCACTCTGCCTGACAGGGCTGCTCTAGATAAAGAGTATTTGCTTATAGAAGAGAAGGCACATAAGGATAAGGTATCTGCTGTTGCAGTTCATGGAATTAAGAACTGCCCGGAATATAGGATTTCAGTATCTGAGAATATTTTTTCTGCAGAGCTCTATCCTGCTGATATTTTTAATGCTGTTTCATTGGCTGCCGAAGGGTGTGTTGTATCTCAGATGGAGCTGGATGGGGAGCCTGTGGATATAAGGATCAGGTATGGAAAAGAGTTTGTTGATTCACCGGAAAAGATAGCGTCTCTTCAAATCAAGGAGAATGGAAAAATATTTTTCACCCGGCCTTTTATTCAGCTTAAGAAAGAGTATGATTATTTTGCTCTCGACCGGCTTGACCGGCAGAATGCTCTGTTTCTGACGTTCTTTCCTGATTGTGGAAATGGTTACGGAGCAAGAAGAATATCAGACAGATTTACCAAGGTTCATAAGCGGGATATCCTTATCCTTTTCTCCGGAGCCATTGTATTTATCTGGTTTGTCCTGGCTATTCAGTTTGAGTCCTGCCGGAAGCCATTTCTTATTCTTTGTACTGTTCCTATGGGCATTTCGGGAAGCCTGCTTGCTCTGTTTGTGACGGGAAAGAGCCTGAATATCAGTTCTGTACTGGGGCTTATGATACTCTCTGGAACCGGGGTGAACTCAGGTATTCTTATTCTTTCTGATGTGGTCAGGGGGATTCCTGTAGCCCAGGCAGCTTTATCCAGGCTCAGGACAGTATGTCTGACCCTATTGTCTACAGTGGTGGTTCTTTTGCCTGTTGCTCTGTTTGATTCAAACCCGATTCAGAACTGTGCCTCAATATCTCTGCTGGGAGGTCTGGTTTTCGGAACAGCAGTACTGTTTGCCTTTATTCCAGTCCTGATAAAGGAGGAGAGCAGTGAATGATAATTTCAGAAACTTCAGGCTTAAGCTTATTTTCCTGGCTCTTTGCATCCTTATCCTCCTTGCCATAAAAGGACATGTCAATTTGGGCTATGCTCCGGAACTTGAGAAAAAAAGTATTTCAGTCGCTTTCGATTATTATGGGTCTTTTGAGAAGGATGTGGAGGTTCTGGTCTCCCGGCTGGAAGATGCCTATATGGAACTGAATGGCCTGAAGAGCATCCATTCCGTATCTGAACCAGGAAGAGGATATATTGTCTGTCAGTTTTCAGATAAGACAAGGCTTGAAGATGCTTATGTGCAGATTTCTGATATCACAGCAGGTGCATGGTCGGATTTTCCAGAGGGAGTGAACCGGCCCACCATAACCAGCAGTTCCCGGGATGCTTCCCCAATCTATATCTCTTATTTTCCTCAAGAGAAAGAAAATGAGGCTGACCTGATCAAGTCTGCATATGATACGGTTCCCGGGGTAGGGGAGGTGGAACTGGGGGGTCGTAAAAGGAGGGAACTGATGCTGAATCTGCACTCCCACCGGCTGGCTGGCATGTCTCTGCCCGGCGCTTCGCTGGGCAGTAAGCTGCGGAGCAGCAACCTTGCGCGCAAGGTTGACATGCCAGGAGGGCAGACGCTGGTTCTTTCTTCCCGCCTTTCTTCGGCATCAGATTTTGGTCAGGTGCAGATGACACCCGGCTTAAGGCTTTCCGATGTGGCAGATATTGAGTACCGAGATGCCGAAGAAAGGAGTCTTGGGCGCATTGACGGTCGCTCTATGCTGCTTTTTTTTATAATGAAATCAGGAGAAGGAAATACAGTCCGGCTATGCAGGCAGCTTGAAAAAGTTACATCACAGTTTGGAGGCAGCCGGCTTTACAGCCTTGGAAATAAAATCGAAAAATCATTCATAGGTTCCTCTTCTATACTCCTTCTCCTGTTTATCTTTTTATTGTTTGGCCAGTGGTTTAAGACCAGAAATATTCATCTTGCCACACAGGCTATCTGCCGTTGTATTGGAGCTCTTCTTGTGTCTGCTGCTTCAGTCGTGGCAGCAGGTTTTCAGGTGGACATGACAGTGATGACATCTTTATCTTTGGTCATTATTTTTTCCTTTGCAGAAGACGGAACAAAGAATCATAATTATTTACCCAAGCCCTATGAAGAACCGATAAACTCACAGGATATAGCGGTACTCCGCAGCATCGGCAGAAAGAGTATAAATGATTTCACTGGCGAAGATATGGAAAAATCTGGAAAGTGGGCTTATAAATTCTGGCAACAGCTTGGGATAAAGTCCCCATTCTTCCGCAGATGGTTCGGAGACTGGCGAGAGGCTGACACAAGCAGAGTGGAGGCAATGCTAAAGATAAATACTATTGATATCCAAAATAAAGATGAAGCAGTAAAATATATTGAAAATAATCTTTCTAAAAGGATATTTTTTAGAGGTGATGATAAAATAAACACAGATACTGGGTTTAAAATTATCATTGCAAAGAAAGTATACGAAGATACTCTAACTTATGCAAATAGAGAATATTCAAGAACTAAAAACTTTGATGATTACTTGGCAAGATTGTCTATTCTGCCACATATAGTAGAAGTGGTAGAAAAATCCATATTACTTGATACTCAAACTATTGGAAATGATAAAAATATCTATAGAAGCTTTATTCATAAATTCTACATTGTTTCTAAGATAAATAACAAAGACTATATCATTAAACTTGCAGTAGATGAACTTGATACAGAAAGGAATGAAACTAAAAGAGCTTATAATGTTGATAATATAAAAATTTCACCCATTGCGGTATCTCGTTTTTTTAATTCCGCCGACACAATGGGTGATTTTGGAAGTTCAACTTCCACTTACACTGTAGCAGACCTCCATGCACTTGTCAAGCAATATGACCGGGACTTTCACCCTCTGCCACCGCAGAAAACCAATCCCAATATATGCCTTGAACAGTCTTTTGCATTCCCTGCAATCAGCATCTTGGCCACGTTGATTATCGTGCTGTACACTCCTATATGCTTCAGAAATCTGATCCTGCCGTTTTGCATTTCACTGTCGGCCGGATATAGTGCATCTTTTGTCTTCCAGTTCTTTATGAAGGAGAATTTCTCACGGAGGATTCCAATTCCTATATGGACTTATTCACCGATCCTTCTTTTTATTCTGGTATTAGCCCCTTTTTCTCCTGTCTCTCCTTTTGCCTCTGATGTCTCTTTTTCCATGGAATTTGATAGTGGCACATCCTTTTCCTTTATCCGGCAGAGTGCTCTTGATGTTGAGGCTGATCTTTTAAGATGGAATGCTTTTGACCGTTTAATCCTTCATGTGGATCAAGGAAGAGCATCTTTCACGGTTATAGGTGGCAGGAAAAGAGATATTATTGCTAAGATAACAGATATATCTGCTAAATATCCGGAAATATTCTTTTACATGCCTGAAAAACATGCTAAGAACACTATTGATGTGACGGTATACGGAAATGAT
>CADAEX010000013.1 GCA_902787125.1 uncultured Spirochaetaceae bacterium | reverse complement strand
GCTCTCGCCTTCTCCGGTGTGAAGCCGGTCTCGATCTCCTGAAAGCTGGACTTCCTTTTTTCCATCCCAATTACAGGCATGGTTATGCGGGCAGCCTTCTCTTTCCCTTCGAAGAGGGACTCCGGAACTTCGCTGAGCTTCCCCATGGAGGAGTTGAAGAGAACCGGTTCTCCAGTCACTTCCTCACCTGCAAGATACTGATTGATGGAGTATGCGGCCTTTCTTCCTGCAGCGGCGGCCCTAACAGCGATATCGGCACCGGACTGGCAGTCGCCGGCGGCAAAGATGCCTGGGCGTGTTGTCATGAATGTCTTAGAATCCACAGCCACTGTGCCCTTCTTGGTAAGCTCCACTCCCAGGTCTGCGAAGCAGTCGGCCAGAACCCGCTGTCCGATGGCGGCGATTATGGAGGTGCAGCTTTCGGTGAACTCAGAGCCTTCTACTGGCACTGGGCTCCGACGCCCGGAGGCGTCCGGCTCTCCAAGCTGCATCCTGATGCACTTGAGAGCCAGGCCATCATCTGTCTTCTCGGCAGCCAGGGGGGCGGTGAGGTACTGGATCTCCACACCCTCGGCCAGGGCCTCCTCTATCTCGAAATCGCTGGCCGGCATCTCGGCCCTGGTCCTGCGGTACAGGATGATGGCCTTGGAGCCCAGCCGGACTGCGGTCCGGGCTGCATCGATAGCAGTGTTTCCGCCGCCCACTATAAAGGTCTTGGTGCCCAGGTCAACAGCCTTTCCTTCGGCAACCTTGCCTAAAACTTCGATTCCGGCATAGATGCCTGGATTCTTCTCCCCCTCTATCCGCATGGAGGAAGAGCCCTGGGCACCGGCTGCTATGAGAAGGGCATCAAAGTCCTTCTCCAGCTCCTTTGCCTTTATATCTCTGCCGATGGCAGTGTTGTATTTCACTTCCACACCCAGTTTCTCTATGGCACCGAACTCGTCCACAAGGACAGAGTCTGGCAGCCGGTAGTATGGGATTCCGTAGCGGAGCATACCGCCTGACTTTGCATGGGATTCAAAAACAGTCACCTTGTGTCCTGCAAGGGCCAGATAGTAGGCGGCTGCCATTCCGGCAGGGCCGGCACCGATTATTGCAACCTTCTTGCCGGTAGCAGGGGCAGCTTTCGGGAACTGTGGAGCTCCTTTGGCCTTCTTCTCGGCATCTGCGATATAGCGCTTCATGTAGCAGATAGACATAGGCTCCTCAACCCGTGTCCTGCGGCACTGATCCTCGCATGGGCGTGGACAGATACGGCCAAGGCAGCCTGCAAAAGGTGTCTTCTCCCTTATCTTGTCGGCAGCCTCAAGCTCCTTTCCCTCTGCAACCAGAGCCATGAAATCCTTTATAGGGATGTTGGCAGGGCACTCTGACTGACATGGAGGCATACAGTCGCCGCAGTGGTCGGACACCAGCAGGTTGATGCACATCTTCCGTGCCTTGTCCACCTCGCCCCCTTCCACGGTGACAACCATTCCTTCCCGCACCTTGGTGGCACAGGATGGTACAAAGTTGCCTTTTCCCCCTTCCACTTTCACTGCACATACAAAGCAGCTGGTGAAGGGCTGAAGCCCCTGGGCGTTGCACAGGGTCGGTATGTCGAAGCCGCACTTGCGGGCAGCCTCAAGTATTGTTGTTCCTTCGGGAACTGTAACATCTATTCCGTTTATTTTAAGATTAATATTGCTCATATCAGATAACCCTTATAGCCCCAAACTTACATTTCTCAATACACATCTTGCACCGTATGCACTTTGCAGGATCAATGACATGAGGCTGCTTTACAGAGCCTGATATTGCCTGCACAGGACATACCTTGGAGCAGGCGGTGCAGCCTTTGCACTTTTCCTTCTCTATCTCGATTGTGATAAGAGGTTTGCAGACTCCGGCAGGACATTTTTTGTCCTTGATATGGGCTATGTATTCGTCCCTGAAGTAGCGGAGTGTGGTCTTTACCGGGTTAGGTGCCAGCTGGCCGAGACCGCAGAGGGATGATTTGCCTACAACGTCTGCCAGCTCCTCCAGGAGGGCTAGATCTTCCATTGTCCCTTCTCCTTGAGTTATACGCTCAAGGATCTCCATCATACGCTTGGTACCTATGCGGCAGAAGGTGCATTTACCACAGGACTCGGCCTGGGTGAACTGCAGGAAGTATTTGGCCACATCCACCATGCAGGAGGATGAGTCCATCACAATCATACCGCCTGAGCCCATGATAGCACCGGTGGCTCCGATAGAGGCATAGTCGATAGGAGTGTCGAACAGGCTTTCCGGAATACATCCGCCGGCAGGACCACCCATCTGAACTGCTTTAAGAGGCAGTCCTGTGGAGGAGCCACCGCCTATTTTCTCTACAATCTCACGGATGGTAAGTCCCATAGGAACCTCCACCAGACCTACCCTCTTCACTTTTCCTGCCAGGGCGAAAACCTTGGTTCCGAAGCTCTGGCCATAGGAGTATTTATTGAATGATGCTGCACCTGATGTCAGGATGCGGGGCACGTTTGCATAGGTCTCTACGTTGTTTATGTTTGTCGGCTTGCTGTTGACTCCTGATTCTGCAGGGAATGGAGGCCTCAGGTGAGGCATACCCCGCTTTCCTTCAATGGAGGCGATAAGAGCTGTCTCCTCGCCGCACACAAAGGCACCGGCTCCTTCCTTGACATGGAGAACGAAGTTCTTGCCTGAACCCAGGATATTGTCTCCAAGGAGGTTCCGCTTCTCAGCTGCCTCAATTGCAATCTTAAGGCGCTTAAGGGCAAGGGGATACTCGGCACGGCAGTAGATGTAGCCTTCGTCGGCACCAGTTGCCCAGGCACCTATAAGCATACCCTCGATGACGCTGTGGGGATCACCTTCCAGGATGGCCCGGTCCATGAATGCACCAGGGTCACCTTCGTCCGCATTGCATACCAGATATTTCTTATCCCCTTTGGCCCCCTTGAGGAATGCCCACTTCTGACCTGTCAGGAAGCCGGCACCGCCACGCCCCTTGAGGCCTGATTCCTTAAGAAGGGCAATAACTTCATCACCGGTCATGGCCAGGGCTTTCTTTATTCCCTCGTATCCGCCGGTGGCAATGTATTCATCTATATTCTCCGGGTCAATCTTTCCGCAGTTCTTAAGTGCTATCTTGACCTGAGGCCCTACAAAGCTCTTGGTTCCTTCGTCATCGAAGATACGGTTTGTCTCAGGCAGCCTGCCGCTTCTGACACCAGCAAGAAGCTTTTCCGCAAAAGCTGTATCAACTTTTCCGAAAGCAGTTTTTACACCGTTTATTACGACTTCTACAATAGGTTCCTGAAAGCAGATTCCTATACAGGAAGTTTTTTTAAGAGCAACGTCTGAGCCGCCAATATTTTTCTCAAAAAAGTCGTATACTTCCTGGGCACCGGATGCAATTCCGCAGGAACCAAGTCCAACTATGATATCTGTCTTCATTTCCGGTACTCCTCCAAAAGCTGTGTAAGACGGGCCCTGGTCATCTTTCCATAAACCTTGCCGTTTATCATCACAACAGGAGCAAGGGAGCAGCACCCAAGGCATGATACTATCTCAAGGGTGAACATACCGTCGGGAGTGGTCTCGCCGCTCTTTATTCCCAGATAGCTTTCTGCCGCATCTATAAGAGGATCTGCACCAGCCACAAAGCAGGCAGTTCCTTTGCACATCTTAACTATATTTTTCCCGAGAGGAGTGAAACGGAACTGAGAATAGAAAGTCCCGACACTGAAAAATTCAGCAGGTTTAATCCCTGTCACCTCGGCCACACCATTCACAAGATCCTCCGCCAGATAACCCCGCCGTCTCTGAATCTCCTGCAGAAGCGGAATAATCCTGTCCTTGGTACCTCCGATGTGGGCTACTACTTCTTTAGCCTCATCCAAAACACCGTTGCAACAACATTTGTCTTTCATTTTTTCCTCGTAAAATTCTTGCGTATGGCCTCTGTTGCCTCTGGAGTGCCGCATACTGCGTAATCCCTTAAGGCGCTGCGGTCCACCAGTTCTTTATATTCTATCTTTTTTCCATTCAGATATTCAAGTTCGAATCCCAGTTTCCGGATCACCGCATGGGAGGCTGCAATATCCCATATAAAGCTGTTGTTTATAAGTGCTCCGCTTATCTGTGAATGAAGGATTATGGCAGACATGCTGATTATGGAGGAACCTGAGTTCCTGACCTTGCCATAGAAACTGGAATAATCAAAATAACGGTGGGCGGTGGAGGGAGCCATAACCTGCATGGGATAGGCTGTCTCCTTTTCAATTTTCACAGGTCTGCCGTTAAGTGTGACACCACCCTTTTCCTCGGCCACCAGAAGGCTGCCCACAGGCCCCCAGGAAGGGGCGTAGACTATGCCACCCACAGGCTCAAGATTCTTCAGCAGCCCCAGGGCTATGCACCAGCCTGGCATTCCCATACTGTAGGTGTCGGTACCGTCCAGAGGGTCCAGGGCAAAGGTATATTCATAGTCCGGGTTATAGGAACTTGTTGAAGCTTCCTCTGCAATAATGTTCACTTCCGGATAATATTCCTGGATTATACCTGTGACAGCCTTGTTTATAGCTATGTCTACAGCAGTGACAACAGAGCCGTCTGTCTTGAAGGAACGGACAGCGCTGCTCTGGGCATCAAGGGCAAAGGAACCGGCATTCTTAATATGTTCTACAAGGGGCAGCAGTTCCATATCAGCCTGAAATAGTCGGGTAGATATCGGCCCATCTCATGATAAGATCGCGGAAATCCTTAAGCGGTTTGGAGAAATACTTCTCGCTGTGGTAGATCATGTAGTATTTGCGTCTGAAGTTCTTGTCAGGCACAGGGATTGCAATAAGCTCGCCGCTCTTGATCTCCTTGTGGACAATACTCTTGGTAAGGAATGCCATTCCCATGTTATTCTCCACCAGCTTCTTTATAGCCTCGCTGTTGGAAATCTCATACTTCATGCACATATCAATCTTGTTTTTCTTTAGGAAGGCATCCACAACCTTGCGGATCACAGAGCCCTGCTCGTGCATGATGATCTCTTTTCCCTCCAAGTCCTGAAGGTTAAGTTCCTTGGTATCGGTGAACTTGCAGTTGGGGCTTGCAACCAGCACAATCTCGTCCTCCAGAATCTCGTGGACAGAGATCTTCGGGTTCTGCACCGGGGCAGAGATAAATCCGATATCTTCCTTGAGTTCAGAGATGCTCTCGATGATATCCCTGTTTGTGGCAGTCTGGATAGAGATGCTTATCTCGGGCCTTGTCTGCTTGAAATCTCGTATGATGTATGGAATATGGTAAGATCCGAAGCTCTCTGAAGCCAGGATGCTTATCTTGCCCTTGTTGTACTCCTGGAAATCCTTGATAGCCTCCTCGGCCTGGGATTCCATGTCAAAAATCCGCTCTGCAATGGTGTAAAGGTTAAGTCCCGCATCGGTAAGGATAACTTTTTTGCCAATGATATCCAGGAACTTAAGGTTGTAATGACTCTGCAGCTGCTTGATCTGCTTGGTTACAGCCGGCTGGGTTATGCAAAGGAACTCAGCAGCCTTTGTAAGGCTCTTGTACTTGGCTGTAAAATAAAAGGTTTTTAAGTGATATAAGTTCATAACTATTGTTTATGATATACTTACTCAAGTTTATAGTCAAGAGGAAAATAATGTTATATTATGTTATATTTAAAATCGATTACTTCAGGAGATCAAGCTCTGTCAGCTGTCTCAGGTCTGTAATCTCAGGCACACCCAGGGTGTTCTCTGGCCAGTTCCGCTTTACAGAGTAATGCTTGAGCCATACGCACTTGATTCCTGCGCCATGGGCTCCCTCTATGTCTACCCGGTAATCGTCACCTACATAGATGGTCTCGTCCTCGGTGACACCCAGGTTCTTAAGCATCATCCTGAAAGGTGCAGGATCCGGTTTTGCAGGAATTCCGTCGGTGCCGGAGAGAATGTAGCTGTCAAAGTACTTGCAGGCCCGGTCGAACTCCGGACTCTGGAGTGCTCTGGTGGAACCGTCCCGCTGGGAGTTGCAGATAAGGCCCAGCTTATATTTTTTCTTAAGGTTTATGATAACTTCTTCAGCTTCAGGGAAAAGCTTCATGGCATCGATGACAAACTGCCAATACTCGTCGGCAAGCTTGTCCAGAAATGCATCGCCAAGGTTTTTTCCATAGAGGGCCTGAAGCTCAAGCCACTGGTTCTTGCGGTTGAAGTCTGCGGCAAGGAAGTGCTTTTTCCGGATCTCTCGGAAGTGTCCCATGAATGTCTCGGTGTCAGTGATTCCCAAAGCCTCGATCAGCTTGTTCTGGGCATTCTTCTCTCCATCCTTATAACCGCTGGCAGCATCGCCAAGAGTCTGCACAAAGTCAAAAACCAATGCTTTAATCATATTCCCTCCATATTAAAAAAAAAGGCTCCCCGAGGGGAGCCTCATAAGCTTAGACAAATCAGTCAAGGTAAGCTGGCTTGTGTGGCATATCAACTCTGTCGTCGCCGATGAGCTTCTTAGCCTTTGCAAGATACTTTCCGAATACTTCGTCGTCTGTTGCAACATACCATGCTCTTGGAACAGCAAGTCTTGTTGTGTTGATGAAGTGTCTGAAGTTGATGTTGTCAGAGTGGCTGTTTCCTGTCCATGTACCGCAACCGATTGTTGTTGTGAATTCCTGGCCAGCGAACCAGCTACCGGAGTTAACAACTGTGTTAGGCATGTTGATGTTTACACGGCCTGTAGGAATGAACTCAGCAAGTCTGTACCACTGCTCTGGCTTTGTTGAATGAAGTGCGCAGCTGTGACCAACACCGGAGAAGTACAGGTTCTTCTTGAGATCGTGAATTTCTGTCTCGAAATCTTCCCATGTCCATACTGTGAGGACGAGAGAAAGCTTTTCGTTGGAGAACATATCTTCTGGACCAATCTTCTGTCCCTTAACCATGATGAACTTTGTTCCTTCTGGTACGGAGATTCCAGCAATCTTAGCGATTGTCTGAACTGGTTTAGCAACGATGTCTCTGTTAAGAGTATGTCCATCAGGCCACATAGCAGCTCTGAGTTTCTCTCTGCTTGCATCGTCCAGCAGGTATCCACCTACTTTCTTGAGCTCTTCCATCATCTTGTCGTAAATGCTTACGTGGATGGAAACTGCGTTCTCGGAAGAACATGATGTTGCGTTATCGTAGCACTTGGAAGCTGCGATGCACTGAGCAGCATGCTTCAGGTCTGCGGATGGGTCAATGATTGCTCTTACGTTACCAGCACCTACTGTTACGGATGGTGTACCTGCAAGGTGTACAACCTTGATAAGTGCCTTTCCACCAGTTGCTACTGCGAAGTCACACTTCTGCATAAGCTCTACTGTCTTCTCATTGGAAGGCTCTGCGATAACCTGGAACAGGTCCTCTGGAGCTCCGATAGCCTTGAGTGCTTTTCTTCCCCAGTTAACTGCGTTTACTGTAGCAAGCTTTGTTCTTGGGTGTGGTGAGCAGATCATAGCGTTTCTTGTCTTAAGAAGTGTAAGACCGATGAATGCAGCTGTGATACATGGGTTTGTACATGGACATACGTTAGCAACAACGCCCATTGGTTTTGCGTAAGTTGTGATTCCTCTGATTGGGTCTTCCTTGATGATTCCACAAGTCTTTGCACCCTTCATATCCCACAGGATACCTCTTACCTTACCAGCTTTTCCGTACTTGTCAGCGTAAACGCCCATTCCGGATCCTTCGTAAGCCAGCTTAGCGCCTTCTTCAGCAACCTGCTTCTGAAGATACTGCCATCCAACGATAGCAACGATTTCATCTACTTCTTCCTGTGTCTTGAACTCGATCCACTCGAAAGCTTTTCTACCGCGTTCATACATTTCGGAAATGTTTTCTTCTACAGCCATTTTTTTTCTCCTAAAAAAGATATTTTACGTAGTATCCCTACGTGAATAGACCCCTGCCGTAAAGACAGGGGTTAAAATCAGTCAAGCCGAGAGGCTTGCATCATCATTTCTTTCCTTTTCCGTGAACGACCTTTCTAGCGTCGTCAAGAACAAAGTCAATAGCGAAGCCGGATCCAGAGAGCTCTTTAGCCTTTCTGTCCCACATCTTCTTCCATTCTTCTGGTGTCTGAGCCTGGCCACCCTTGAATGCACCTCTCTCCTTGAGGGATGGAACTGGTCTATCTGTTGGGCCATCGTACCACTCTTTTGGAGTAAGTGTCTTGCCGTATGTATCGAAGCCGTCTCTCTCGCACTCTCTCTCGATCTCTTCGCAAACATGTGCTCCAGCGGAGAATGCTCTTGTAACGCCCATGATACACCATGCAGCATCTGGTGTGAAGTCAAGGTCCATCATTGCAGCTGTAGCAGCAGCCATGAAGTCAGCCTCAACATATCCGATCTTTGCCTGAGCAGCCTTAACAACTTCCTTCAGGAATGGGATATACTTAAGCTCTTTCTTTCCAGCAAGAGTTTTCTCTGCATATGCCATAAGATCTCTTGGAGTTGGGTCCTTAACATACTTCTCATCGATTCCGAAGTGATCCTCGTGATAGCACTCTTCTACACAAAGAGCAGCTGCATCTGCAGCAGAGATTCCCTTCTCAGCAATCATGTTGTAGTATTTCTCAAGCATGTAACCGAAGTTCTTGAATGCACCATAAGCCTCACCGAATGCAAATACAGAAGCACCTGCAGCCTGTGTAAGGTATGATTTTCCTCTAGCTACCAGTCTTGCAACCAGTGCTGGGTTGGAAAGTCCGTCCTCAAGTCCTACGAGAAGGATATAATCGAGAACTTTTCTCTCCTCTACCAGAGGGATTCTAGCCTGGAAGTCGATGAACAGAACATCGCAAACACCATAGCCAGCTTCTACCAGCTCTGTTGTATCATAACCTCTGGTTACGATTCTGTGGATGTTCTTGTATGCAACTTCAGAAACCCACTTGAAGTGAGCTCTGTTGTCGTCTGGGAGACAACCAATCTCTCTGTTTGTATAGTCAAAAAGAAGGTTAGGGTTTCCGAGGTTACCAATAACTCTTCTCTTTGCATGCTTCATCTGAGCGATTCTCTCATCGCAAACCTTTCCGGTCATTCTATTAACAGCAACGTCTTTCAGATCACCCATTTTTTAAATTCTCCTGTCTTAAGTTGGTTCATAGCATAAGCTTCTCTTTCTGACTGAAGAGGAACTTCTCTGTCTTCTGGTCCGATGTACTTGATCATTGAAAGGTCAAGCATCTGTACCATTGGTTCGTTTCTGGATGCACCCCAAGCTCTACCTTTCTTCAGTGTGAAGAGAGCGTGGCAGGAGCAGCTGTAACCTCTGGTTACGCATCCGATTGTCCAAGCTGCGTTTGGAGAGAATCCCATGTCGGAGAGAGCTGTGTTACCAGCACCGATCATGTTAACTGCTACATAGGATCTTCCTTCAGCAAATCTTCTTGCATAGAAGTGTTTCTCAAGAGCTCTCTGGAATTTCAGGTAAACACCTACAACTCCGATCTCTTCCTGCTTCAGGTGAGTTGGTTCTGCTCTTGGGTCGCCATCAAGGTGCTGTGGCTGTCCCATACCCATAACTGCTCTACCTGCATCCATGTACTCATCAACACACTCTACAGCAACCTGTTCAACTGTCTTGTGCTCAAGAACTGCTCTGTCGAGGTATTTTTTCATCATGTAGCCGTGCTGAGCTCCTGGTCCGTGAGCTCCACCGAATGTTGCGATAGAAGCACCAACTGCTGCTGGAAGCATTGGGTGTCCGTTCATAACGCCGATTGCAGCTGCTGCTGAAGGTGACATTGAGTGCTCAAGGAATTCTGCAACTTCGTAGTCGAGCATTGCTCTCTCATTCTCTGCAGGAATTCTTCCCTGGAAAAGAATGTACAGTCCATCGATAAATGTGTAGCCAGCGTTTGCGAGCTCGCGCACATCATAACCGCGAAGAACTGTTTTTTCTTCTGTCTTGTAAGAAATACCAGTCTTTCTCTGGATCAAGGGTTTACGATCCATACTTTACTCCTCCTAAAATTATTAAATTCACCTTTCGTCTCAACGTTTCCGGTAAAATTTTTATTATTTGGGTTCAGTTTATCCAATTCAATAAATTTGTTCAAGGGCAGTGAATTTGTATCTTTAATATTTTATTTCATTATTTTGATAACTGGCGGTTATTGCTTAATGATAATTATTCATATTCAATTCACAATATTGCTTGATTAAAAGAAAAAATTCACCTATAATGTACCTCCATATAGTAACAGGAGGAAGCCATGGAAGCATTTATAAAGAAAATGACAGAAACAGCAATCAGCAACAATTCCATTGATCCGGCGCTCTATTCAAAGTACAACACCAAGCGCGGCCTGAGAAACGAAGACGGATCCGGAGTAGTGGTCGGTCTTTCCCAGATCGGCGATGCCCATGGTTATATATTTGATGAGGGAACCCTGGTTCCGGACGAAGGTAGACTTACCTACCGCGGTGTCCTGATCAACGACCTGGTCTCCAATGCTATAAAGGAAAAAAGACACGGTTTCGAGGAGACAGCTTTCTTTCTTATCTTCGGCAAGCTTCCTACTGCCGAAGAACTGGAGGAATTCAACAATGTTCTGGATGAATGCAGGCAGCTGCCTGCCGGCTTTGCCGAGGATATGATTCTAAAGGCCCCCAGCCGGGATGTCATGAACAAGCTGGCCCGGAGTGTGCTGGTATCCTACTCCTACGACTCAGATGCCGACAATGTATCAATAGACAATGTGCTCCGGCAGTGCATCGAGCTTATTGCCCGGTTCCCTACCATGATTGCCTACGGCTATCAGGCAAAGGCCCACTACCACGACGGCAAGAGCCTTTTCCTCCACGCCCCGGCACCAAAGATCGGAACAGCGGCCAACTTCCTGCGGATGATCCGCCCCGACACCAAGTACACAGAACTTGAGGCCTCGGTCCTGGACATTGCCCTTATACTCCATGCAGAGCACGGCGGCGGTAACAACTCCACCTTCACAAACCATGTGGTGACATCGGCCCAGACCGACACCTACGCCGCCATTGCCGCAGCACTCTGCTCCATGAAAGGGCCGCTCCACGGAGGAGCCAACAAGAAAGTCAAGCGGATGATGGAAGATATAATGGAGAATGTAAGCAACTGGAAGGACGAAGGTCTTCTGGTGGACTACCTCCGCAAGATTCTCCGCAAGGAAGCTTTTGACAGAACCGGTATCATCTACGGATTCGGCCATGCCATCTATACCCTGTCAGACCCGAGAGCCCTGCTCCTCAAGGCAAAAGCCGAAGAGCTGGCTGCGGCAAAGGGATATAACGACGAGTTTGAGCTTTATAACACTGTGGAGCGGCTTATTCCGGAGGCAATGGAGGCCGAGGGAAAGATTGTCCGGTCCAGCAGCGTCAATGTGGATTTCTACTCAGGCTTTGTATACAAGATGCTGAATATTCCTACAGCCCTGTATACTCCGCTTTTTGCCATGGCCCGCATAGCCGGCTGGTCTGCGCACCGCATAGAAGAGCTGGTAAGCGGCGGCAAGCTTATAAGACCTGCATACAGAGTTGTGGCACCTAAAAAACCATATACTCCTATGTCTGAAAGGTAAGGAATCATAATATAATATGGAAAAAATTATCCGGGCGATAAAAGAACACAGCACCTTTTATATTTTCGGGCATATAGATCCGGATGGCGACTGCATAGGAAGCCAGATGGCTCTGGCCAAGTTCCTCAGTCAGCTGGGGAAAAAGGCCTATGTCTATTCCAAGGGAAAGTTCGAACGCCAAGAGATAAAATGTTTCCAGAGCAGGTTTGCCGACACCTTTGTCCCTGAAGACAAGAACGGGGCCGTGATCATAGTCGACTGCTCCACCCCGGACAGAACCGGCTTCGAGAAGGAGGGACTGGAAAAGTTCCCCACCATTGTCATAGACCACCATTCATCAGGCGATATATTCGGTGACTTCCGATATGTAAAACCTCAGGCTTCGGCCTGCACAATGCTGATACTTGATCTTATCGAGGCTATGGGGAAAAAACCTTCAAAAGAGGTAGCCGAGCTCCTTATGCTGGGACTCTGCACCGACACAGGGTTCTTCAAGCATCTCACCGAGACCGGAGCCTGGGCTTTCGAGACTGCGGCAAAGCTTACTGCATACGGGGCATCCCCAAATAAGATTTACTTTGATGTCAACGGCAATAAGAAGGCTGCCACCTTGAAATTAATATCCCGGTCACTTGAACGGGCAACCCAGTATCTGGACGGAAAGCTTATTATAACCTATGAGACTCTGGAGGATTACGAGGTGATTCCTCGGGAATGCCGGGATATAGACACTGTCTACATGCTGCTTCTGGCAACAGAGGGAGTCAAGGTGGTGGCATCGGTGAAAGAGGATGACCCTGACAAGGTGACAGTAGGACTCCGCACCCGGTGCGAGGATATAGACCTGGGGGCAGCTGCGGCCCAGCTTGGCGGCGGGGGCCATAAAAAGGCGGCCGGATGCAAGATAATGAATTCCGATGCAGAGGCTGTGGTAAAGCTTCTGGTTGATCATTTTTCAAAGATATTGGGATAACAGTTATGGAAGATAAAGAAAAAATAATGGCAGATTCTATGGCAGAACTTTCCAGGACATTGGCATCGGTAAAGGACAGCATCCTGCTTGAGGATTTCCTCAAGGCTCTCCTGACCCCTCAGGAATATAATGCAGTGGCTTCCAGATGGGCTCTTGTGCGGCTTCTGGATCAGGGGATGACCCAGAGAAAGATAGCAGAGACTCTGGGGCTTTCGCTGTGCAAGATAACCCGGGGAAGCCGGGAGATGAAAAAGGAGGAATCCTCCTTTAGGAAGATGATAGATATCTGCAAGAGACTGTGATATTTATGAAAGCTGAAAAAAAAGCCTGCCGACTGGCAGGCTTTTTTATTTCATTGACAGAACACTCAAAATCATCCCTCTCGCTCTCTTCGGCAAGCTGGAGCACTACAACACCGCTGTTCAGGATAACAGGCTTGGAATACTCCTCCCCTTTGATTGTGAAGGCCTGGATAAAGAAATCCTTGCTGTACATAGCAGAGCTGAGATCAAGGTCACCCTGCTCCACCCGTACCTGGCTGAAATAGTTGACAGCACCGTAGTTGATGCCGAAAGGTTCTGTAGTATATACAGAGATACCTGCCTTTGATGCTGCTCCGTAGATTCCGTCGGTCTGTGCATTCTTTATGAATGTCTCGGCTGCATTGACTGCCTTATCCTCCACAAAGCCCCGCTCGTAGCGGTTAACATAGTTCTTCACTGCACGGAGTGTGTCGGCAGATGTCAGATCCGGGTCAGCCGCAGCTGCTGTGCAGCGGTAGATAACATAATCATTTCCGGACTTTATGATGTCGGAAACAGCACCCTGTGCCAGGGTCAGGATCTTATCAAGGTCTGCATCGCTGAACTCAGACTTAAGCTCGTAGCTGTAGGAGACACTCATTGCTCCGCCGTTTTCTGCAAATACATCGGTGGACTGAGCCTTAGCTGTCTCTGCAAAGGATTCGGGATCTGCCTGAACCATCTTGAGAACTTTCTTGGCATCGCTCTCGCTTGAAAGAGTGATCTTGCTAAGTCCGACACGCTTGAAATTCTTTGGGTTCTGCTGTGCATAGGCAGTAAGGTCTGCATCAGAAATTCTGTCCATAGGGAAGAACATAAGATGGAAGCTGCGCTGATTCTTCATAAGACCATAGGTGTATTCTTTCTCTGCATCGGCACTCTTCTGTCCCAGGAGATAATCGGAAATATAATATTCTTTGAGCAGATTCTCCTTGAAGTCTCTGCGGAACTCTTCTCTCTTATAGGATGGAGTGTTCTGATATGCCTCCACATCAAACTCGCCGTTGTTCTGGTAAGGACCATGCTTGATAATAAGCTGGTTAAGCTGCTCCTGGGAGATATGGGTCTTGTTGGACTTGACCTCGGAAAGAATTCCTACATGAACAACAGTGCGCTCAAAAGCACCCCGCCATACCCGGTACATATCCCATTTCCAGTTCTGGCTGTCGCCCTCCGGCTTGATCTGCTGTCCGAGAATCTCCCGCTGCTGTGCGAAGTAGCCGTTCTGGGAGAATTCAATATCCTCGTTTCCATATTTTCCGAAAGATATGGAGCCGGTTGTCCCCCTGACTGCATCGCCTACAACCGGAGCACCGACAAATGTAACTGCAATTACTATAAGAAGCAAGACAGAGAAAATATAGAGCACCGGATGTCTGGTGTTCTTCTTTTCCTGTTCAGTGGTCATTTTTTCAAGTTGTTTTTCTTTTTCTGCCATAATACTTTATTTTACCATTGCGGGATACCCTGTGTCAATTCCACGGCCCCGGCCTTATAAAAAATATTCAAAACCTTATTGACACCAAGATTGAATAATTGATATATTCTTGTTTGTCAGTAGGGGGCGTGGCGAAGCTGGTTTATCGCGCCGGCCTGTCAAGCCGGAGATCGAGGGTTCAAGCCCCTTCGCTCCCGACGGGGTGCTTTTTCAAGCACCCCATTTTTTTTGTTCTCAGAGCTTCTTCATCAGATTAACCATCTCCACAGCGGAAAGAGCACAGTCATAGCCCTTGTTTCCAGCCTTGGAGCCAGCCCGCTCAATAGCCTGCTCGATATTCTCTGTGGTGATGATTCCAAAGAGGACAGGAATGCCGTTCTTAAGTCCTACCTGAGCCACTCCCTTGGATACTTCGTTGCAGACATAGTCGTAGTGTGATGTGGCGCCGCGGATCACCGCACCTACAGCAATCACTGCATCATACTTACCGCTGGCTGCCAGCTTGTCGGCAATAACCGGAATCTCGAATGCACCCGGAACCCATACTGCAGTAATGTTGTCGTCCTTGACACCGTGACGTACCAGGCCGTCCACAGCTCCGTCCAGGAGCTTCTTAACAATAATCTCGTTGAAACGGGAAGCTACTATAGCAACCTTCATCCCCTCCGGAGCAACTAATTTTCCTTCAAACAGTTTCATTTCATACCTCGCTTATATAGTTTAAAATTTTGTAAAAATATGTCCCATCTTATCTTTCTTGGTCTGCAGGTAGAACCGGTCGTACTGCTGGGGTTCAACCTCAATGGGAACCCGCTCTGCCACCCGCAGTCCGAAGCCGTCCAGACCATAGACCTTGTTAGGGTTGTTGGTCATAAGACGGAGTGATTTAACCCCCAGGTCCCTGAGGATCTGGGCACCTATCCAGTATTCCCGCAGGTCGGGCTGGAAACCCAGCTTTATGTTGGCTTCCACAGTGTCACATCCCTGCTCCTGGAGCACATAGGTCTTAAGCTTGTTGATAAGCCCTATTCCCCGGCCCTCCTGCCGCATGTAGAGAACCACACCCCGGCCCTCCTGCTGGATAAGCTCCATTGCCTTATGAAGCTGCTGTCCGCAGTCGCACCGCTTGGAGCCGAAAACATCACCTGTCATGCATTCGGAATGGACACGGCACAGCACATTCTCGCCGTCGCCGATATCGCCCTTAAGGAGGGCAATGTGGTTCTCCCCGGTAATGTCGTTCACATAGCCGTAGATATCAAAGTCGCCGTAGTCGGTGGGAAGCTTTGCCTTTGCCTCTCTTATGACATGTTTCTCGTGGATGCGGCAGTAGTCCTGCAGCTCCTTTATGGTGATGAATTTCATGTTGTATTTTTCTGCCAGCTTCCAGAGCTTGGGAGTGCGCATCATGGTGCCGTCGTCATCCATAACTTCGCAGCAGAGACCGCACTCCTTTAATCCTGCCAGGCGGCAGAGATCAACAGTGGCTTCTGTATGACCGTTCCGCACCAGCACCCCTCCCCGCCGTGCAGTAAGCGGGAACATATGTCCCGGCCTACGGAAATCCTGTGGCTTTGAGGCATCGTTCACGCACTGGAGGGCGGTGATGGAGCGCTCTGCCGCCGAGATTCCGGTGGTGGTGCTTATATGGTCTATGGAGACTGTGAATGCTGTCTCGTGATTGTCAGTATTCTCTGAAACCATTGGCGGCAGTCCCAGCCTGGTTGCCAGAGCTGCGCTCATAGGGGTGCACAGAAGCCCCTTGGCATAGGTTGCCATAAAGTTAACATTGGCCTGGGTGGCAAACTCGGCGGCGCAGATCATGTCCCCCTCGTTCTCCCGGTCCGGGTCGTCGGTCACAAGGATGATGTGTCCTTTTCTAAGCTCATCAAGGGCTTCGTCAATCGTGTTGTACTTAAAATCCATTTTCCCTTAAAAACTCCTCTGTTATCCTGCTTTTATGCTGCTCTGCCGGTGCTTTCCGCCCCAGCAGGCGCTCCACATATTTTCCTACAATATCGTTCTCCAGATTCACCACATCACCGGTCCTCTTTTTTAAAAGAGCAGTATGAGAACTGGTGTGAGGAATGATGGAGACTGCAAAATCCTCCATTCCCACCTTTGCAACAGTAAGGCTTATGCCGTCGATAGCAATGGAGCCCTTCTCCACAATCAGGGCCAGGATATCCGAAGAAGTGCGGATATAGACCCAGGTGGCATTGCCTTCATTCTCCATGGCAGCAATGGTGCCGGTGCCGTCGATATGACCGCTTACAATATGACCTCCGAACCTCCCCTCTGCAGGCATAGCCCGCTCAAGATTCACCCAGTCTCCTCCCTTAAGATTTCCAAGGTTGCTCCGGCGCAGTGTCTCGGCCATGACATCGGCTGTAAAACTTTTTGAATCCATTGTTGTGACAGTAAGGCATACACCGTTGACTGCTATGCTGTCTCCAGGCTTTGTCCCCTTGAGAACCAGCTCTGCCCCTATCTGTATGCTGCCTGAGTTTCCATGCAGCGACACATGGCGTACTGCTCCTGTCTCCTCAATTATTCCTGTAAACATTCTGAAACCTCATATTCAATAAGAATATCGCTTCCTAAAAGCTGTGTCCCGGCAAGCTTAAGCCGGAATGCATCTGAAACCTGCTCCACTCCGGAACCAGACACAGGCCCCAGCGCCTGCTGCCCGCCGAAAATCTTGGGTGCCACATAACTGTAGATATGATTCACAATTCCTGAATTCAAAGCACTGTAATGGACCTGGCTGCCCCCCTCTATCAGAAGGCTGTCTATGCCCCTTTTTCCCAGTACACCGACCAGAGCCTTAAGGTCGGGCCTGCCGTCTGCCCCGGGCAGAGAGAGAACTTCCGCGCCAAGATTCTCCAGGGCTCTTTTCTCAGCTTCAGGAGCATCACCGCACACCACCATAAGAGGAATCTCCCTGGCACTCTGCACCAGCTGGCACTCCATCGGGATGCGCAAGGAAGAATCCAGCACAATCCGCAAAGGATTCACCCCTCCGGGCAGACGGCAGTTAAGCATAGGGTTGTCGGCCAGCACTGTGTTTATTCCCACAAGGATGGAGGCATATCTGTTCCGCAGCTTGTGGACATGGTTGCGGGCCACATCACCTGTTATCCATTCAGACTGGCCGGTCACAGTGGCAATACGGCCGTCAGCTGTCATGGCATACTTCAATGCCACATAGGGTCTTCCTGTGGTTATGTAATGGAAAAAGATCGGGTTAAGAGAGTCGCATTCCTCTTTAAGAAAACCTGTCTCCACCCGGATTCCATGCTGGCGCAGGAATTCTGTCCCTTTGCCGGAGACCAGGGGGTTGGGGTCGGAAGAGCCTATGATCACGCCCCCTATCCCAGCCTCAGCAAGGGCTTCGGTGCAGGGAGGCTGCTTGCCTGTATGACAGCAGGGCTCAAGAGTAACATACATGTCGGCACCTTCGGGATCCATACCCCTGCGGGCACAGTCAGCCAGTGCCTCCCGCTCCGCATGGAGGCTGCCATACTTTGTGTGATACCCTTCCCCTATGATCCGTCCATCTTTTACAATAACAGCCCCCACAAGAGGATTGGGGCGGGTTTTCCCCTCCCCTTCTGCAGCCAGCTGGATGGCCCGTCTCATATACTGTTCTTCAGGCATAAAAAAACCCCTCATCCGGGGCAATAGATGTGAAAAGATCTTCTCTCATCCAGACTATACTGTCGGCTACGGAATCACACCGTATCATGCCCTAAGAAGGGCTCGCTGGCTTACACCTTGAGGTGCTCACAGCCGGTAGGGAAATTCTCCCTGCCCCGAAGATATGTCAAGAATATCACTTTATCCCCTATATGACAAGTCCTTCGGCAATATTGACATTTCCTTATTCTCATTTTATCTTATAAGATGGAAATATTACAGAAGGACACAATGGTTAACAGGGAGCAGAGGATTCTCCAGGTATTACACAATGGAGGCTTTAGCGAGCTTACTTTTCTTCAGAAGTCAATTATACCTCTGGCATTGGACGGAGAAAATATAATTGCCGAGACTGGAGTGAATGCAGGCAAGACTGTAAGTTACATCATTCCCTCCATCATCAATCTGGATGACTACCCTGAACCTGGTTTAAAGATTTTAGTTATCGTTCCATCTGTGGAAGACGTAAAGAAAGTATCAGAGCAGTTTGCGCTGTTCTGCAGGGAAGGGGCCGAGAAGGTCTCGTTTGTCTCTTTCCTAGAAGAGAATAATACAAAAGGAGAGCTTGCTGTCCTGGAGAAAAAACCGGACATCCTGATCTCCACGCCAGAAAAGGTTATAGATCATATCAGGCTGGGCAACTTCAATATAGACTCCATCTTGACCTGTATAGTTGACTGCGGTGATGATCAATACAACGGCTTTTCTAACGACATCGAGTTCATACATTCAGCGTTTTCCGTGCTGACCCGTTTCTGGGTCTTCACAAAAGACAGAGAGATGATACCTATTTTTCACCACCTTCTGATTGACCCCCAGATTATTTACAGTGACAGGGGGATCAAGAGCAGCACATCAGAACGACAGGAGGAAAAAATGGAATTCAGTGCAGATCAGGAAAGCAAGTACGCAGAACTTATAAAGAAAATGGTAAAGAGCATCAAAGAGGAAGAAGATGCAAACGAAATGAACCAGTTCAAGAAGCTGGTCAAGAAAAATGTTCCTTTCACAATGAGAGGATATTTCAGCGCATATCTCTTCAAGACTCTGGTGACAAATGCAAAGCCGGCCCATACTCCGACCCAGAACAGAGCAGATAAAGATTATAAGACACTTTTCTTCAATATCGGCCGTACCCGTGGCTTAAATCCCCAGGCACTGCTCCGCTTCATTGCTGCAACTGCAGAGGTTGACAGCTCAGAGATCGGACAGATCAAGATGCATGACAACTATTCTTTCGTGGATGTAGCAGAGCCTTCTGTCCAGAAAGTTCTGGACAATCTTAATTCAAAGGTGTACAGAGGCAGGACACTGGCTGTCAACTTTGCAAAGAAGAATACCGAAGCTGCTCCGAAAGCCTGATTATCTTTCGTTGTTGTTCTGGCAGTCGATACAGAGGACTGCGTAAGGCAATGCCCGCAGCCGGGCCTCAGAAATTTTCTTTCCGCAATTCATGCAGATACCGAACCGTTTTGCATCAAGACGGGAAAGAGCCGCATCTATGCTGCTCAGTTTATTGATATCCTGGCTGCTCATGCTTTCCAGCATCTTTCTGTCAATCTCATCAGAAGCAATATCTACATCATCCTTTGGATCAGCACTGGAGAAGAGGGAATGGAAAGAGTTGTTCTGGGAGTTGATGTTTGCAATCAAATCCTTCTTCAAAGATAAAAGTGATTTCCTCATCTCCTCTTCAAATTTTACAGACATAGTTCCCTCCTTTAGTATTTGCAGAACAATTGCACAAAAAGGGCTGGTATGTCAACAGAAAAATCAATTTTTTTTGATTTTTTATGATATTTTTTTCGAACTTGAAAAAGAGAGCACCAGAAGAAAACCGCAGACCACAATAGCTGCATCTGCCACATTGAAAGTAGGCCACCTGTCAAGGCCGAAAAGGCCATAGAATTTCACATCGATAAAATCCACGACACCCAGCGGTCTGAAGATACGGTCGATCAGATTTCCCACTCCTCCTCCGAGAATACCGCAGGCCGCCCATCTCTGGAGCCTGGTGAGGGAATCAGTCTTAAGAAGGTAGGCTGCAATAATGCCCAGCACTATTAGAGGCACTGCAGAGAAGAGTATTACCTTGAGCACCTGGGGCATAGATGTTCCTATGCTGAATGCAATGGCAGTATTCCGTGCGTGGATGATGCGGAGGAAATCTCCCATAAAGCTGGCTCCTATGCCGCCTGCGGGAATTAGCACAGTAATAAGCCACTTTGTAAATTGGTCGGCAAGTATGACACCCAGTGTCAAAATAAAAGGCAGACGCTTATCGCTTTTATCCATTTTTCAAAGTCCTGTGGGAACATCGATGAAAATGGTCTTAAGCGCCAGCTCATCTGAAACTTTCCTTGCCACATTCTGCACACCATACACCTCGGTCTGGTAATGGCCCGCAGAGATCATATTGATTTTATTCTCAAGGCAGGTGTGGTATACCACATGGGCTGCGTCGCCGGTAATGTAGAGGTCCACATCCTCGTCAACGGCTGCAGCTACATCATGCTCGCCGCCGCCGGTGATCACTGCTCCGGTAAGATTCTTCTCCTTGCCGAAGGAGAGGCAGGCCAACAATTCGGCCCTGTCGTATCCCAGCCTTGAAAGAACTTCCTCTGTTGTCACAGGATTCCGGAAAGATCCTTTTACTCCCACCTTGATTCCTCTGAATTCTCCGAAAGGCTTTAAATCCTCAAGTCCGGCAGCCTTTGCCAAAGAGACATTGTTTCCGATATCAGGATGTATATCCAGCGGAAGATGTGCAGCATAAAGAGCCATATTGTTTTCCATCAGGAACTTGAGCCTTCTGTAATGGCTGCCGGTTATGCACTGCTCGTGCCCCCAGAAAAGACCATGGTGCACAAACACCATCTGGGCACCTGCTTCCCTGGCCCGGCGGAAAGTCTCCATGCATGCATCAACTGCAAATGCAATGCATGTTATGTCGGCAGTATTCTCCACCTGCACTCCATTCAGCGAGAAGTCGGTTCCTGCCAGATCATCAATGGCAAGAAAGGTTCTGAAATAGGAATCAAGCTCTTTCAAATTCATATTTTTATTATATATTAAAAAACTCTCCTTGACAACAAAGAGTCAATCTTATGTAATTGAAACATGGAACTTAAAGCAAAAGATCTGGACTATTCAGTCCCTCTCGAAAAAATCAAGGAATATAGAAAAACAAAACTCAAGGAATCGGTCATAGGACAGCCCAGGGCCCTCAAGGCACTGCAGTTCGGCACCGGAATAAATGCAAAAGGATACAACATATTTGTAATCGGAGATTCGGGAACAGGAAAACATTCAACTGTAAGAAAAGTCCTTACCAGATACAAGAACAGAAAGACTCTTAAAGATATTGCATGTGTATGCAACTTTACAGACACAGACTCCCCCTCCATCCTCTACTTCTCAAAGGGAAAAGGGGCAGAGTTCAAGGATGCCGTGAAAAGCTTCATCGCTCTTGCAAGAAAAAAGCTTAGGCTCCAGACCGAGAACAAAATATTCAAGAGCGAGAAAGAGGAGATCATAAAATTCCACGAGAATGAGGAGACCAAGCTTTCCGATGATTTCGAGGCAAGGCTGGATAAGGATCATTTTGCCCTTACCAATTCAAAGGATGAATCGGACCAGGGACCGGAGCTTCTTCCTATATTCGACGGCAAGGTGATCTCCTTCGATGAGCTCCACGACCTGTTGAACCAGGGGAAGCTGACAAAGAAGGAATGGGAAAGCTACCGCACCAGATACTACCGCCACGTGGATAAATTCGAGGATGTGCTCCGCAAGATCCAGATAAACAAGACTGCCATGGAGAATAAGATCCAGGAGCTTGAGAAAAAGCATGTGGCACCTTTCATCGCCTCATGTCTGGACAAGATACGGGAAGATTTCAAAGGCAAAGAGGTAAGCGATTATCTGGATGCCATGAAGGAAGATATGCTGGGTCATCTTGATCTGTTTTTTACAGAGGATCCGGAGCATAAGGAGACTGTCGAGAACGAGCTGATCCGCTACGATGTCAATCTTCTGGTGGACAACTCCAAGACCAAGAACTGCCCTGTCATCTACGAGACACACCCCACATACAACAACCTGTTCGGAACAGTTGAATATAAGACTGAGCTTTCAGGGGAGACAAAGAGCACCTTCATGCAGATAAAGAGCGGTTCCCTCATCAAGGCATCAGGCGGTTTTGTAATAATCAACGCAGAGGATCTTTTTCATGATGAATACTCCTGGGATTATCTCAAGCGGACTCTGAAAAGCGGAGAGATCCAGATACAGCCTCTAAGCGGTCCTTATAACACAATGGGAACCTCCATAAAACCCCAGCCTATAAAGATTGATGTGAAAGTTATCCTTATAGGTGACATCCTTACATATTACAAGCTTTATAATTCGGACGGCGATTTCTGCAAATATTTCAATGTCTCTGCTGTGTTTGACAACCAGATGGATTTCAAAGAGGAGAACATCCGGCAGTTTGTATGCTTTGTGGTTGAGTTCGGCAAGAAGATGCACTACAAAAATATAACCGACGACGGCATCGGATATCTGCTTAAGTACGGAAGAAGACTCACAGCAGACCGCAGAAAGCTTTCTGTCCGGTTCTCCAAAATCACCGACCTCCTTACCGAAGCCAACTACTGGGCAAAGGAAATGGGTCTCAGGGAGATAACTGCAGAGGCTCTGAAAAAAGCAGAGGATGAGAAAAGATATTTCGAGAGCATTGTGGAAGATGAGATTTTCGAAAGCCTTTCAGACGGATCTACAAAGATAGAGGTGGATGGAAAAAGAACTGGTGCTATCAATGGCCTGGTGGTATGTAGAGCACCCTATGAATTCGGTCAGCCAGTCCTTATCACAGCAGTCTGCTCTGCAGGTGAAGACGGTATAATCAACATAGAACATGAGGCAGGCCTCTCAAGCGAATCCTACGACAAGTCGGTGATGATAATCGAAGGATTCCTCCGCAACAGGTACGAGGATAAATATCATATGTCCTTCCGGGCCAGCGTATGCTTTGAGCAGTCCTTTGCAATGATAGACGGAGACTCGGCATCTGCAGCAGAGATCTTTGCAATTCTTTCGGCAGTGACAGGAGTGAAGGTCCGCCAGGACCTGGCTGTCACCGGATCTGTGAACCAGCATGGTGAAATCCAGCCTATAGGGGGTGTGAACGAGAAGATAACCGGTTTCTTCACACTGTGCAAACGTCTGGGTCTCACCGGCAAGCAGGGTGTGATTGTACCTAAGACAAACATAGACAACCTTCTGCTTCCTCAGGAGATCATAGATGCTGTGGCCGGAAAACAGTTCCATATCTACCCTATCTCCACAGTGGATGAAGGGATTGAGCTCTTTACAGGAATGAAAAGTGCTGAGTTCAACACTCTTGCAAGAAAGAAGTTCAAAGAGCTGAGCTCCAAGGTAAAGAACAGCAAGTGAGAAACAAAGAGGATTTTGATACATACTACCGGAATATCTGGCTGGACAGATGGGATGCACTGAAGAATGCATTTGCCGGAGAGCCTGATTACTGCACCTTGGAAGAAGGTCTCTTAAAGCCATACTTCCTGGACAAGGCATCCACATACCCTGCCCAGGCGCTGGATGTGCAGCATGGAGACAGCGTGCTGGACCTGTGCGCCGCCCCAGGTGGCAAGACGCTGATACTGGCCCTGGCCAAAGGAGAGGCCGGCACTCTGGTGGCCAACGATAAGTCGGCAGACCGGAGGATGCGTCTCAAGACAGTAGTCAACGAGCACCTGCCGGCCTCCATTGCCAGCACTGTGCATATAACAGGCTACGACGCAGCCACCTGGGGTCTGTATCAGAAGGATATGTACGACCGGGTGCTGTTGGATGCCCCCTGCTCTTCTGAGCGGCATGTGCTTTCATCCCCCTACTACTTAGCCCAGTGGACACCGGCAAGGACAAAGCAGCTGGCCATACGGCAGTTCGCAATGCTGGCAGCCGCCCTGGATGCGGCAAAGGCAGGGGGCAGGATTGTCTACTCCACCTGCTCTATATCGCCATTGGAAAATGACGGCGTGGTGGAGAAGCTTTTTAAGAAGCGCAAGGATATGTTCGACATCATAGAACTGCAGCCGGAAATCGGCGAGAAGACCAAGTACGGCATCCAGATATTGCCCGATACAACCTGGAGAAGCGCCATGGCTGATGTATCAATCCTCAAGTGTCCCGATTATGGCGAAGAGAAAGTTGTTCAAATAATGAACAAACTCCTGGACAGCGTCGGACTGGATAAAATCAGCGGCAAGAAAATACTGCTTAAGCCCAATATCCTTTATGCTGCACAGCCCGCCAAAGCAGTCACCACCCACCCTTCTGTGCTCAAGGCTGTCATACAGTATCTGAAGAAGAACAGCAAGCTTAAGCAGGTCACCGATGAATGCGGCGCCACCTGGCAGGACTTCACCCAGACTGCAACCATACCGGCACCAGAGGGGAGACTGGTCAAAAGCTTCCAACTTGCCTCAATCTTGAACGATGTCGACATAGTTATTTCCCTGCCCAAGATGAAGACTCATTCCCTTATGTACTATACCGGTGCCATAAAGAACCTGTTCGGCCTGGTGCCGGGGCTTTCCAAGTCGGCCCTGCACCTGCGCTTCCCGGACCGGGACAACTTTGCCCAGATGATCGTGGACTTAAATCTTGCAGTAAAGCCAAGCTATGCCATAATGGATGCCATAGTGGGCATGGAGGGGCCGGGCCCGGGAAGCGGCTATCCCCGGAATGTGGGGCTGCTCCTGGCATCAGACAATGTGCTGGCCCTGGACCTTACAGCAGCCCGCATCATGGGCTATAAGGCCGAGACTCTGCCAATTCTCTCCCAGGCCCTTGAGCACGGCTTCTGGCTTAAACCAGGAGAGGCAATCAACTATCCTCTGGAGAAGGCAGAAGACCTCCTTATAAAAGACTACCGCCTTATCCGCCATCTCCACGATGCCTCCATGTTCCGGGACTATATGCCGGAATGGGCCTTCCGTCTTGTTAAAAACCTGACAGTGAAACGCCCTATCTTCAATCCAAAAATCTGCAAGCTGTGCAGCGAATGTGTCCGCATCTGCAAATAATAAAAAGATCTTCTTCATAAAAACCTCATTTTTAATATACCCCCCCCCGAAAAAAAAGCAACAAAAATTATCAATGAAATAATCCGCCATGAGGTGTGATTTTATGTTATACTGCAAAAGAGGTTAAAATGAAAGTTTTCTTAAAAGTATTATGTATAGTCTTTTTGTTTTTAACAATTGGATGTATTTCTGTTGAAAAAGATGCTTTATATACACCAGAAACAGTTTTTTATATTTTATCAAATAATCCACTAAATAGAATAACAGTTAGAGATGACGAAATAATAAAAGGAATAGAAGAAGCTTTAAAGGAAAATGATTTAAAGTATTCGATTATTGAAAATAAGAATGAGATAATTGGTTTACGACCAACAAGTTATGGAAGTGGTTTTGCGATTGCTCCTGATGTGGTTATAACAAATTGCCACGTTATCCGAAATGAAAACGGAAGGAAGATTACTGTTAAATCCGGAGATAAAACAATGGCTGCTTCACTTCTATATATCGATAAATCTTTAGATATTGCTGTTTTAAAGTTATCAGAGGAAATTCAATACTATTTTGATGTAGAAAAGTCCGAGAATAATTCAAGTGGTGAACATATTACTGTTTTAGGTTATCCAATGCCAGATGTGCTTGGAGATGATGTCAAAGTAACTGATGGTATTATTAGTTCTACAAATCTTCCCAAAGTAATTCCAAGTATACAGATTTCTGCGCCTATTCAGCCAGGAAATAGCGGTGGCCCTGTAATCAATGATGAATTCAAAATTGTCGGTGTGGCTTATTCATCTTTAAATGATGTTTATTTTTTAGGGAAAAAGGGCATAGTTCCTCAAAATGTTAATTTTGCTATAAAAACAGATGTAATTTTTAAATATGCTGGAGACTATATTAAAAAAACTGATAAGTGTGTATCAGATTTAAATGAAGCATTTTTAGCAACAGTTCAAGTTATATCCGAAGATGTTTTGGAAGATGACCCTAAACAAGTCCTAATAGAATATGTCGGAGGAATGGGAGTTATAATTGCTTCTTTTAAAGTTAATCTAACATTTACTGATGTTTATACAAATAAAGTTGTAGGAAACGCAGGTGTTGAAACAGAAGATTATCATATTACATCAAGAACCCTTACAAGGCGATTGCTAGATAAACTAAAATTAGTAAAAGTTGGCAACCCAACAGGTCTACGCAATTCAGATGGTGAAGATATATTAAAAGAATAGAATTCTCACAATCGTGAAATACATCTATGTTTCAGCCTTATCCACCTCCCATAACTAAGAATTGATTGTTTACTATTTTTAGCGTATAATTAAAAAAACACTTAATTAGGAGATAAACTATGGTTTATTCGGCAGAAGTGGAACATATGTGTCCATTGGCAAAGGCTGCCTATCATGGTCCTGCCCCGATTCCCGAGGAAGGAAAATGGGTTCAGGTGAAAGAGATAAAAGATATTTCCGGCTTCACCCACGGTATCGGCTGGTGCGCTCCTCAGCAGGGAGCCTGCAAGCTTACCCTCAATGTGAAGGACGGCATTATCCAGGAAGCGCTGGTGGAGACTATCGGATGCTCCGGCATGACCCACTCCGCCGCAATGGCCAGCGAGATCCTCATCGGCAAGACACTGCTTGAGGCCCTCAACACAGACCTGGTGTGCGACGCAATCAACACAGCAATGCGGGAGCTCTTCCTCCAGATTGTATATGGAAGATCCCAGTCTGCATTCTCCGAGGGCGGCCTTGTAGTTGGCGCATCCCTTGAGGACCTGGGCAAAGGACTCCGGAGCCAGGTGGGAACTATGTTCGCGACCCTGAAGACAGGCCCCCGCTACCTTGAGATGGCAGAAGGCTATGTAGAGAAGGTGGCTGTGGACAAGGACGGTGCAATCATCGGCTACAAGTTCATAAACTTCGGCAAGATGATGGACTTCATCAAGAAGGGAGACGACCCCAAGACAGCAATGGACAAGGCCCGGGGACAGTACGGACGGACCACACCTGAGCAGGGTGCTGTGAAACTGATAGACCCAAGGAAGGAGTGAGAAGATGGCACTGTTTGAAAGCTATGAACGCCGGGAGGCTCAGATCCTCAAGGCTATCGGTAAATATGGAATCAAGTCTATAGAAGAATGCAAGAAGATCTGCGAAGAGAAAGGGGTTGATGTCTACAAGATTGTAGAGGGAATCCAGCCTATCTGCTTCGAGAATGCCAAGTGGGCCTACACTGTAGGAGCTGCCATTGCTATAAAGAAAGGCGACAGGACAGCTTACGACGTTGCAAAGTCTCTGGGCGAAGGCTTACAGTCCTTCTGCATCCCGGGCTCTGTCGCAGATGACCGGAAGGTTGGTCTTGGACACGGAAACCTGGCAGCTATGCTCCTTTCCGACGAGACCAAGTGCTTTGCCTTCCTGGCAGGCCACGAATCCTTTGCTGCCGCAGAGGGAGCCATCGGTATTGCAAAGAGTGCAAACCGGGCACGTAAGACACCGCTCCGTGTAATCCTGAACGGTCTTGGAAAAGATGCGGCACAGATCATCAGCCGTATCAACGGATTCACATATGTGCAGACCAAGTTCGACTACTACACCGGAAAGCTTGAGGTTGTGAAGGAGATCAAATACTCCGACGGCGAGCGCTCTGCAGTAAAGTGCTACGGCGCAGATGATGTCCGGGAAGGTGTTGCAATCATGCACAAGGAGGGAGTTGATATCTCCATCACAGGAAACTCCACCAACCCTACCCGTTTCCAGCATCCTGTTGCAGGCACATACAAGAAAGAGTGTGTGGAGCAGGGAAAGAAATATTTCTCTGTGGCATCAGGCGGCGGCACAGGACGGACATTGCATCCGGACAACATGGCAGCAGGTCCTGCATCCTACGGTATGACCGACACCATGGGAAGAATGCATTCCGACGCCCAGTTCGCAGGCTCAAGCTCTGTTCCTGCACACGTCGAGATGATGGGCCTTATCGGCATGGGAAACAACCCAATGGTTGGCGCATCTGTTGCAGTTGCAGTAGCAGTTGCAGAGGCTATAAACAAATAATATGGAAACCCGGCTGCAGCTTGTACATGAGGCCTACAGGGCTATAACAAAAGCCCTTATAGAGAAGAATATCTCTATCACCACCATGGAAAGCTGCACCGCCGGGCTTATCGCCTCCCTGATAACCGACACAGAGGGATCCTCTGCCATCCTCAGGGGGGCTTATATCACCTACTCAAACCAGGCCAAGATCAAGGCCGGGGTACCATCCGAGATAATCGAGAAGTTTGGTGTCTACTCAACGGCGATTCTGTTCCAGGGGAAGTCTTTTTTGCCATCGATTTCAAAGGTACTGTAAAAAGCCACAACATAAAAATACTGCCACAGGAAAGCCGTTTTGATTACAAGCTTGCTGTGGCAGCTGCAGTTGCAAAAGAGCTTACTGCTCTCTTATTCTGATTTTCCTAAATAATTGACTGGTTCTCCAGCCTTCATTCGGTCGTGATACTCTGCTGTTGCAGTGAAGAGCACGTCGCCGCTGGAGTTGAGAGCAGTCTCTACAGAGTCCTGGATAACTCCGATAATAAAGCCTACAGCCACAGCCTGCATTGCCACATCGTTGTTGATACCGAAGAGGGAGCAGGCCAGCGGAATAAGAAGCAGTGATCCCCCTGCCACACCGGAGGCACCACAGGCACCAAGAGTAGCCAGCACACTTAAGAGAATTGCAGTAGGAATATCCACAGCAATACCCATTGTATTGCAGACAGCCAGTGTCATGACAGTGATTGTCACAGCAGCTCCATCCATATTGATGGTGGCACCCAGCGGAATGCTGACAGAGTAGAAGTCCTGCTCCAGTCCCAGCCGTTCGCACAGCTGCATATTGATAGGAATGTTAGCTGCAGAGCTCCGGGTAAAGAATGCAGTGATACCGCTTTCCTTAAGGCATTTGAACACCAGCGGATAAGGGTTACGGCGCAGGAACAGAGCTACAATCACAGGGTTCACAACCAGGGCCACGAAGAACATGCTTCCTACCAATACAATCAGCAGCTTTCCATAATCGGTGAAAATCTCAAGACCGCTCTCTGATACCGAAGCGAATACAAGACCCAGGATACCGAAAGGGGCACACTGGATTATGCAGCGTACAATAAGGGAAGTACAGTCTGCCAGATCTGATACGAAATTCAATGTTGTCTCAGAAGAAGTTTTCTTAAGACACAGGCCTGCCACCACAGCCCAGAACAGGACGCCGATATAGTTGGCGTTGGAAATGGAGGATATAGGGTTTGTAACCATATTCAGCACCAGATTCTGCAGCACCTCGGCAATGGCTTCAGGTGGAGTGGCAGTAGCCAGGGTGGTGAATGTGATCCGCACCGGGAACAGGAAGCTGGCAAACACTGATACAATGGCAGCTATAAGGGTACTCATCATATAGAGGATGATGACAGAGCGGAACCTGGCACCAATATGGGAATGAGCCCGGGACAAAGCACTGGCTACCAGAAGGAACACCAGAACAGGAGCTATGGATTTCAAAGCT
>CADAEX010000012.1 GCA_902787125.1 uncultured Spirochaetaceae bacterium | reverse complement strand
GAGTTTGAGTCCATCATGGAGAACTTCTCAAGCTCCTGCTCAACTTCCTCCTTGACTTCTCCGGTGAGATGGAAACCTTCAATTGCTTCCTTGAACCGGGTGTATTCGCTGTCCTTTGAATCCACAGGCAGCCCCAGCTCCTTACGGATAGCCTTCATCTCCTCCTTAAGGAAGTATTCCCTCTGGCTCTTCTCGATCTTCTCATTTATCTTGCGCTGGATCTTCTTCTGTATCCGCAGAAGCTCCTGCTCCTTCTTTATGAAGATGATGACCTTCTCCATCCGCTCCCGGATATCAAGGGTCTCCAGAATATCCTGCTGCTCCTTACGGTCAATATTCAGGATAGATGCCACAAAATCGGCAATCTTGCCAGGCTGGTCAATATTGACCATATTAAGCCGCATCTCCTCGGAGAAGAGGGGATTGTTCTCTGATATCTGCTTCATCTCAGATAGAATTGCCTGGGTCAAAGCCTTTATGTTGCTACCTTTATCAAACACCTCTTCCAGGTATTCAACCTCGGCGGCAATAGGGGTATGGCGGGTAAGGGGAGTGATAATCCGGAACCGCTTGAGAGTGGAGATGAAAATATTCATTCCTCCGTCCGGCAGGTTTATCTTCTTTACAATCTTTGCCACAGTGCCAACTGAATATAAATCGTCTACAGAGACAGGACTGTCATCCTCCCCGTTGTCATCCTTGAGCATAGTAAGTCCAAGAATACCTCCGCTTTTGGTCAGTGCCTTTTCCACGGTGGCAATATCCTGATGGGACACAATCATAAGAGGTGTAAAAATGCCAGGAAAAATAGGCTTTCCCGAAAGGGGAACAATAAAAAGCCGGTCCGGCAGCATATTTTCTAAAGTCACAATTTCTTTTTCAGCCAAAATAATTACTCCTGATATAAAAGTACTTATTACTATAATTAAAAGTCAAGTGAAAGCAATTTTTTTATTATACTTTACATAAATAAAAAATAACTGTATAATTTTCAGGATCAATTTGAAGGAGTTTATTGTTATGAGCATCCCTTTGGCAACATTGGAAGATAATAAGAAAAATGTCTATGAACTTACCTGCGCAGCAATCAAAAGGGCAAAACAGATAGCAATAACAGGAGATGAGGAGTTGGAGGACAAATCCAACAAAATAACCTCTATTTCTCTTGATCAGGTCCTCTCTCAGAAAACAAAGTACAAAGTGGAAAACTGACAGCTTTGCAAACTGTTCCTGTAGTAGTGGTATTCGGTCCCACAGCAGTGGGCAAGACCGATTTTCTGCTTCATTTTGAACATATCGCTGAAATAATCAATTCAGACTCTCTCCAGGTTTACCGTCATATGAGCATAGGTACGGCCAAGCCTGACAACTCTGTCACCTGCAGGATTCCTCACCACCTTATAGACTGCATTGATCCTGATGATGAGTTTTCTGCCGGAGACTTTGTAAGGGAAGCCGACAGGCTGTGCCAGGAAATCTATAGTCACGGTAAGCTGCCTGTCATCTCAGGTGGCACCGGCTTCTTCCTTAAGAACTTCATTTACGGGCTTCCTTCGGCTCCGGCCTCTTCGAAGGAGATAAGAATCCAGCTCCAGAAGCGGCTTGAAAAAGAGGGACTTGAGGCGCTGCGGGAAGAACTGCATTCCAAGGATCCTGAGTCCTGGGAAAGGATCAAGCCCCTGGACAGCTACCGGATACTCAGGGCTCTTGAGGTGTTCTATTCCTCAGGCTCACCGCTGTCAGACTTCAAACTTCCAGATACTGTCCGGAGCGGTTACCGCTTCCTCCTCATCGGCCTTATCCGGGACAGGGCGGAGCTATATGAAAGGATAAACGGAAGAGTGGAGGCCATGTTCAGGGCCGGCCTTCCGGAAGAGTATAAGAAGCTGAGGGCCATGGGCTACAGAAGCTCCTGTCCCGGGCTCAGCGCCATTGGGTACAGGGAGTTCTCCCTTATGGAGGAACTTGGAAGCCTGACATTGAACGATGTAAAGGAGCTTATCAAGCAGAACTCCCGTAATTATGCAAAACGGCAGATCACCTTCTTCAAGGCACTTCCCGATGTCCACTGGCTGCACCCGGACCAGTGGCAGGATGCAGTTGAAATGGTCAGCAATTTCAGATAGAGTAGAACCATGTGTTATTTCTGCGGCCAGCCGTTTACTGGAGATAAAGTTTATAGAAGCACCACCTGCCCGAAATGCGGCAAAGACCTTCACAGCTGCCTTAACTGCCGGTTCTACGACAAAGGTTCCCAGTGGGACTGCCGTGAATCTATATCAGAAGGGATATCTGACAAGGAGAGATCCAACTTCTGCGACTACTTTGAATATGCAGATAAGGCTTCATCCGGTGCCGACAAGAAGGCTCAGGATGCAAAATCCCAGCTTGCAAAGCTGTTCGGCGGTATCTGATGTCAAAAGTTGTAGGTTTTTATGATTCCGGCATAGGGGGACTGCCATATCTGGATTGGCTCAAGAAGCATACAGCAGGATGCAGTTTCCGCTACCTGGCCGAAAGCAGGCACTTTCCATTCGGCACAAAGACAGAGCCGGAGATCAAATCCATTGTCATAGAAAGCATAGGCCGCTTTATAGAATCGGAGCACCCTGACCTTATAGTCATAGCCTGCAACACAGCCTCGGTCACAGCCCTTGCCTCGCTGCGCCAGAAATATCCGATCCCATTTGTGGGGGTAGTGCCTGCCATTAAACCGGCTGTGGCCATATCAAAGAAAAAAGCAATCGGACTGTTTGCCACAAACAAGACAGTTTCCCAGCTCTACACCCAGAATCTCATAAATACATTTGCATCGGGCTGTTCGGTAAGCAAATTCGCAATGCCGGAGATTGTGGCATTTGTGGAGAAGAATATATTCACTGCCACAGAGGACGAGATTGAGAGAATCATAACACCTGCCGCAGACTTCTTTAAGGAGAAAGGGGTGGATACTGTAATTCTGGGCTGCACCCACTTTGTCTATCTGGAAGATACATTTAAAAAAGTTCTGGGCAGAAGCATATCAGTCATCGACTCAAGGGAAGGGGTAGGCGACAGAGCCATAGCTTTGCTTGAAAAAATTCAGGACCATGCAGATGATGCAAAAGGTGATTTATTCTTTGTCACTTCTATTGAGAAAATGCCTGGAAATTATAAGGGGATATCTTCCCGCTACGGTCTTGCCTTCGGCGGAGAAATCTGATTAAGAAGCTGGTCCAGCCTGACCAGGATTGAACGCACCTCATCCCTCATGGAATCGGGAATCTCATCTGGTATGGCATCCAATGCAGCCTCTGGAATCTCATCCTTAAGAACATCATCTGGAATTGTATCAGAAGCTGTGCTTTCAACAGGAATAAGATCAAGAGGCTCTATATCCTCCCGGGGAGAATCCATAGGCCCTTTCTTGATCCAGACGCCGTATTTTTCCAGTTCTTCATCGATGTTCATAGTGTGATTTTATACTAAAAGCAAAGCAATTGGAATAGAAAAAAAATGATTTTCTTTTAAGGTTATTGAGATTTTGTCCGTAAAAATAAATATGAAACTCATCCGGTTCATAATCACTTCTGTCTATCTGTCGCTCTTCATCTTCCTGGCAGCCTCTCTTTTCCTGGGCGATACAAGCTATAAGGCATACGATGAACTGGAAAGCTACAAAGAGACTTTGGCTGCAAATGTCAAAGAGCTCGAGAACATCAACCATAATCTTAAGAAGCAGTGCGAGGCTCTCGGAAGTTCTGAGGAGATGCTGCTCCAGGCCAGAAGCATGGGTCTTGTGAGCAGACAGGAGAGAGTGGTCATAATCGACAACGCTTCCTACGGAGTCTTCAGCTACGACCTGGGCGGACGCTACAGCTCAAACATCAAAGATTACAACAGAATCATAGATATGAATAATCTCCGGATCTGCAGCATTGCTATTGCCATCGTCTTGACAATGTTGATATATTCATTCTTAGGATTGAGACATGGTAATAAAGTTCGGAAATCCAGACCTGCTGAAAATACTATCCCAGACATTGCTGAATGACGGCGTAGTCATTATTCCCAGCGACACACTCTACGGTTTTTCCTGCATCCAAGGAAGGGGAGAGCACAGAATTGAGGAAATCAAGGGGAGAGGGGAAGGCAAACACTTCCTTAAGCTTGCCCTTAAAGAGCAGCTTCCGATGCTTACACCAGAACTTCCGGACTCCAAATTGCTCTCTTACTGGCCCGGACCTCTGACACTTATCCTGAAGGGTATAAACAATCCGACAGAAGGAATCAGGGTGCCTGACAACCGGTTCATACAGGAACTTCTGACTGAAATCGGAAGACCCATAATATCCACCAGTGTAAACTGCAGCGGACAGAGTCCAATAACATCAATAGAGGAAATAATCAGGGAATTTGAAGATAAAGTTGATCTTATCGTAGATGCAGGCCAGCTGCCGAAATCTCTTCCCTCCACTATAATTGACATCTCTGCCGGCACACCCCGCCTGATAAGAGAGGGGCAGCTGAAGGTAGAACTGTGAGCAATACTGTATATCTGAGCATAGGTTCCAATCTGGGGGACAGGGAAAAAAACCTTAGATTTGCCCACGATAATTTAAAGCATATTTTAAAAAATATTAAATCATCATCACTTTTTAAAACAGAACCTATGTACAATACAGACCAGCCGGAGTTCCTCAATGCAGTCTTTTCCGGAGAGACAGACCTTGGTTCTTATGACCTGCTGGAGTATATCCACACACTGGAAGATAAGGCAGGACGTGACCGTGCAAAGGCTGGATGGAAAGGTCCCAGACCTCTGGATATTGATATCCTTCTTTATGGCAATATAATATCAGCCGATCCGGTGCTTACTCTTCCTCACCCTGGAATCAAAGAGAGGGGCTTTGTCCTTATTCCTCTTGCAGAGATTGCCCCTGATCTTGCCGATCCGGTCACAGGCACCAAATACAAATATTTTATTAAAAACAATATGAACTTTAGTGTTAAGTACTATAAATCTTCTGAGATATTTGATATAATCGCAACAGATGGCAGATAAAGAAATCGATGATAACGAGGGTCTCCGGCTCCAGGTCTATATGGCCAGGTGCGGTGCCGGTTCCCGCAGGGCATGCGAGAAATATATCGCAGAAGGACAGGTCCGGGTCAACGGCCAGGTGGTTACCGAGATGGGAATCAAAGTAAACCCCGGCGATATAGTTGAATATCGGGGCCGAAAGCTTTATCCCGACAAGAAGAAAATCTACATTGCCTTCAACAAGCCTGTAAAAGTGCTGTGCACCAGCGACGATCCCGAGGGGCGGGATCTGGCCATCAACTATTTCAAGGATTCCTTCCCATACCGTCTCCATAATGTAGGACGTCTGGACTATATGTCATCAGGTCTGATCTTCTACACAAATGACGGAGACTTCACCAAAGCGGTGGCACATCCTTCGGCCCAGACCGAGAAAGAGTACATTGTAGAGACCTCAAAGCCTATACCGGAGGAGATTCTGCTCCAGTTTGTAAAAGGGTTTGTGATTGAAGGGGTCAAATACAGAATTAAAAAATACTACATAAAGTCTGCCACCAAGGTGCATCTGGTCCTTATAGAAGGGAAGAACCGGGAAATACGCCGTTTTTTCCAGTTCCATAAGCTTAAAGTCAAGAAGCTGCACCGGATCCGCATAGGCAGTGTGCGCCTTGATCCAGGCATGCCTGCCGGAGGCTTCAGGCTTCTGACCCAGAAAGAGATTGACAGCTTCACAAAAGGAGGAGCGTGATGGTCATTGCAATAGACGGACCTGCAGGAGTAGGCAAGAGCAGCATAGCCAAGAAGATAGCCGAGAGAATGGGGATATTCTACCTTAACTCAGGCAACTTCTACCGGGCCATAACTCTATATCTCCTTGGGAAGAACATAGATATCAAGGACGAAAAAGCAGTTATAGATGCTGCCTCGCAGTGCGATATCACAGTAAAGAACCACCATGTCTACCTGAATGGTGCAGATGTGGAAGACAAGCTGCACAGCGATGCAGTTGATGCAATTGTAGCCCCTGTATCCGCAATAGTGGAGGTGCGGCACATAGTGAACAGGCAGCTGAGAGAGCTTGCAAAATCACTTGACCTGATCTCAGAGGGCAGGGATGTGACTACTGTGGTGTTCCCCGATGCAGACTACAAATTCTATTTTGATGCCGATGCCAGGACCCGGGCAGAGCGCCGTTTCAAGCAGGGAACCAGCAATATGAGCCTTGAGGAGATAGAGAAATCCATCATAGAAAGGGACAAAATTGACCGGAACAAGGCATTCGGAGCATTAAAAATTGCAAAAGATTCAATATATATTGATACAACAGGCTTGACCATAGACCAAGTTTATGCGAAAGTTACTGATAGTATAAAATAATAATATTAGGTAGGTAGGAGTTTTTTCAAATGGCAGAAAAAGAATTGATCAATGAAGAAACAGTGAATCAGACAAATCTCCAGGAAGAGTACATGAATTCCATGAACGAACTTCAGGAAGGGAAAATCATTGACGGAAAGGTTATCCAGGTTACAGCTGATACCGTATTCATCGACGTCAATTACAAATCAGAAGGAAAGATCCCAATCAATGAGTTTGACGAGATCCCTAAGATCGGGGACGATGTCAAAGTTGTGCTGGTCAGAAAAGAAGACCGGTATGGCAACATTGTGGTTTCCAAGAAACAGTATGACGAGAAGAAAGTTCTCAACGATGTCAAAGAGGCAGAGAAAGAGGGAACAGCTATAAAGGGCAAGATCACCAAGGTTGTGAAGGGTGGTTTTGAAGTGACTATCGGACCTACACTCAAGGGCTTCCTGCCGATCTCCAAGGCAGATGTAGTCAAGATTGAGGATCCGGAACCATACGTGGGAATCACCTCCATGTTCTTTATTGAGCGCTCAGGCAACGAGAAGAAGATGAATCTGGTGCTCAACAGAAGAAAATATCTTGCAGAGGAACTTGCAAAGAAGAAAGAGGAGTTCTACAGCACTGTACACGAAGGTGACACAGTGGAGGGAACTGTAAAGACTATCGCTACATTCGGCGCATTCATCGACCTGGGCGGATTCGACGGTCTCCTGCACATCAACGACATGAGCTGGGGCCATGTTACAAAGCCTAAGGAATATGTAAAGAAAGGACAGAAGATCAAGCTCAAGGTCATCAACCTGGACAAGGAGAACAACAAGATCAACCTGTCACTTAAGCACTTTACAGAGAATCCATGGGACACATTCGAAGAGCGCTACCACGTCAACGACATTGTCACCGGAAAAGTTACCAAGCTTACCGATTTCGGCGCATTCATCGAGCTGGAAGAGGGAATCGAGGGAATGGCTCATGTTTCCGAGTTCTCCTGGGTAAAGAAAGTCAACAATCCTAAGGATATGTTCAAGGTAGGTGACGAAGTCAAGTGCATGATCCTTGGCTACAACCTCAGCGAAGGCAAGATCTCACTGGGAATCAAGCAGGTTCAGGACAACCCATGGGACACTATCGACGAGAAGTATCCTGTAGGAACAGAGCTTGAGAGACCAATTGTAAAGATCACTGCAACCGGCGCATTCATCCAGCTGGAAGAGGGAATCGACGGATTCCTCCATGGAGACGATATCTCCTGGACAAAGAAGGTCAAGAACCTCAACACCATGTTCAAGGTTGGTGACACAGTCAAGGTCAAGATTGTCAACTGCGACAAGGTTCAGCACAGAATCAGACTTGGAATCAAGCAGCTTACAGAAAATCCATGGGCAGTTCTTGCAAAGACATATCAGAGAGGCAGCATCATCGAGGGAGAGATCTCCAGCAAGACAGAGTTCGGCCTGTTCGTAAAGGTTCAGGATGGAATCGAGGGACTTATCAACAAGAGCAACCTCCAGGAGGAGTTTGTAGAGAATGTGGATAAGGAGCTTGAGAAGTTCAACGTAGGCGACAAGGTCAAGGCTATGGTTATCGAGATCAATCCTAAGAAGCAGAAGCTGGGTCTCTCCATCAAGGAGTACAAGAAGTCTCTGCAGAGAGAGGAGATCTCCAAGTATATGAGCGAGAACGAAGAACCTAAGGCTACCTTGGGAGATTTCTTTAAACACTGATCTTAGGAGTCAATTATGGAGAAGGAAGAAAAAGTAACCGCACATCAGAGAATACGGAAATTCATCTCGAAGTATGCAAAGCCTGCAGGAATTTTCCTTATAGGTGTGCTTGTGCTTTTCATCATTGTCCAGATATTCAACTATGCCAATACCAGGAAGATCGAGAAAGCCACAATGGCTGTCGAGGATATCCAGAACCGGTATGTGGAGGCTTCCGAAGCAGACAAGGAGGAGAATCCTTCCTTCGATGCTTACAAAAGCTATATAACAGAGCTTGATGGCGTCATTGCAAAATATCCGAAGGAATATGCAGGACGCCGTGCTCTGCTTCTCAAGGGCGACATCTATTTCCGTTTCAAGGATTATGATAATGCTGCAGAGGCTTACAAGAAGTTTGCCTCTGATTATCCAAAGTCCTACGATGCACCCATTGCCATCTACAACACAGGTGTATGCTACGAGAGCACCGGCAAGGCAAAAGAGGCAGAAGCTGAATATCTCAAGATTTATAACAATTACAAGGGCAGCTATGCCCTTATGCCGAAACTGATCTTCTCTTTGGGAAGACTTGCAGAAGCTGACAAGCGCTATGCAGATGCGGAGAAATACTACAATCAGATTACTGATGAGTATTCTGGAAGCAATTATTCCCAGTATGCCCAGGACAGAATTATCCTGATGCACGCAAGGGGAGAGCTCTGAGGCAACGGCAGCAGTGAGCAGGGGAGTTAAAACAGTCTTACACATATGTATCATCTTCACGGTGATGCTCCTATGCTCCTGCGGCCTCTATTCTTATCCTTACATTCATGAACCGTCACTTATTGGAGGTACAGCAACCTCTGGCCGTCCATATGTCACGATACTTCACGACGGAGACAATGACCCCAGTGTTTTCCGGGGATATGAAATCTATTACAAGTTCTATAATGCTGTAACTGCCGAGACAGACCATTCCAGGGATGACAAATCTATCTTCAGTGTCAGCAATCCCGATTATTCTGCCTTGGTAGCCGCCGGCTACAAGCGGTGCCGCACCGAAAAGCTTTATAAAAAGGATACAACAACACCTATGTTCAAAGTCCCGACTGATGATAGGGATGATGATTTTGAGCTTAGTTTAAGATTTGATACAGTCACAACAAAAGATAACAAGTCTGAAATGAAACTTGAATACCTTGGAAACGAAATTCCATTCTACAGAGCAATAAAGGATCAGAATCCAGATCCCGACGAACCTAAGGAACATGGTGGACAATCAGGTGATGATATCTATAAGGACTTCAACAGCGATGATCTGGAATACAGCACTTATCAAGACTCTGACCTTCCTACAGCTGAAGTTTCCTTATCGTTCTATATAATAGGTTACGGAATGCACGAGAACCACAACCTGTACAGCAAGCCGGTGTGGCTTGGGGTAGTACGCTGCTGGAATTAAGGAGAATGCTGTGTTAGATTATTATCTTGCCAATACTGCGCTGGTTTACATCATAATCGGATTTGCATGCACACTTGTTCTTTATTTCAGCTACAAGAGAGATTTTGTAGGAAACTTCTGGATGGTTCTGGTCCTGGGGATAATAGGATCTTTCCTGGGGGCAGTGATTGATTATTTCTTCGGCGATATAATACTGGCATTGACAAAAGTATCAGGACACATCAATATTTTCCCGGCTCTTATAACAGCCTGCATAGTTATCTCAATCTACCACAAGGTGAGCAGCCGCCGGGACAGGTGAGGCTATTTTCTATATCTCCTTTGCTTCCTATAATAGATATTCTGTCTACTTTTATCAATAGCAAAAAATAAGGGGAATGGAAATCCATCCCCCTTTGCATTCTTTATAAAAGCATCAGCAGGCATAAGCCTCGAGTTCCTTTGCCATAGGCATTGCCCTGAGACGCAGGATAGCTCTTTTCTCTATCTGTCTTATTCTCTCTTTGGTCAGGTGGAAAAGATCTCCGATCTCTTTTAGGGATTTCGGTTTTTCTCCGCCGATTCCATAGCGCTGCTTAAGGATTGCTGCCTCTTTCTCAGGAAGCTTGTTCAGAAGCTTCTCGACTTCTGTCTTAAGGGAATCATCCACAGCTGCATCCTCAGGCTGCATAACAGTTTTATCCTCGATAAAGTCTCCGATCAATGAAGCATCCCGGGTTCCCTGCTTTACAGGTGTATCCAGTGAAACATATTCCCTTGAGATGCTCAGAAGCTCTGCCACATCCTTCCGGTCCATTCTGAGATGCTCTGCAATCTCAGCTGCGTCAGGCTCACGGCCAGAAGCTTCATACATAACCTTTCTTGCCTTCTCAATCTGCACAAGCTCACCAAAACGGTTCAGCGGCAGCCGGATCATCTTGGACTTCTCGCCGATAGCCTTGAGAATCGACTGTCTGATCCACCATACAGCATAGGAAATAAAATGATATCCTCTTGATACATCATATTTCTCTATAGCATTGATAAGACCTATATTGCCTTCGTTGATAAGGTCAGCCATCGGAAGACCCTTGTTCCGGAACTTCTTGGCCACATTGACCACAAACCTAAGGTTGGATTTTATCAATATCTCTCTGGCTTCCTTGTCGCCCTGGGCAGCAAGGGATGCATATTTTTCTTCATCCTCATGGGAAAGAAGCGGAATCCGGTTGATTTCTTTAAGGTACATTGCTAAAACATTGTCATCATCAAAAAATTTATCAGCTTTCATTTTGCGCCTCCTATATGTAGAACTGCAATCATCGTGCCAAAGTTACATTTTGACAGAAATATTTTAATATTTCCTTATATTATAAGGATATTTTTTATTTCACCAATCTCTCTCCCACCCTTCTGAATTCTTCTATTGTATCAAATTGACACAAGGCTTATTTTTGCAAGATAAAATGTATCTTTTTGACCCAGTTATTCACTTTTATATTGACCTTCAGCCACCCTATTTCGTATATTTTAGAAAGCAAGATACCATCAGGAGGATTAAGATATGAAAGTTATTCCATTGGAAGACAGAGTCCTTATCAAAACTGCAGAACTGGAGGAAAAGACAAAGAGCGGTCTTTTCATTCCTCAGACAGCTCAGGAAAAGACTCAGGTAGGTGTAGTTACCGCTGTTGGAAGCGATAAAGAGGAAATCAAAGTTAAAGTCGGACAGAAGATCATGTACGACAAATATGCCGGCACATCAATCAAAGTTGATGGTGCTGAATATCTGATTATTAAATCAAAAGATATTCTGGCAGTCATTGAAGACTGAATTTTATAATAAATCTCCTATAAAAGCAGCCCCTGAAAAGGCTGCTTTTTTTATTGTCTCTTATCAGGCAGCTGAGCCAGGATTACAGCAGAGAACATAAGGATACAGCCTGAAAGTTCCTTGAAGCTCAGGTGCTCTCCCAGGATAATTGCTCCGGAAAGAGCTGCAAATACAGACTCAAAGCTCATTAAAAGAGATGCCACTGTCGGATCAACATGCTTCTGCCCTATTATCTGGAATGTGTAGGCAAGACCGCAGGAGAAGATTCCTGCATAGAGTATCGGGAATGTGCAGGCCAGGATATCCTTGATATGCGGTGTCTCGAAGATGAACATAAAAACCATTCCCACAGCTCCGGAGATAAGGAACTGGAGACAGGAAAGCTTTATTCCGTCGGTACGGGTGGCATAATATCCCACCGCCAGAATATGGAATGCAAAAGTAAGGGCACATAGAAGTATATAGAAGTCTCCCCTCTCAAGGACAAAGCGTTCTCCCATGCACAGAAGATAGAGTCCGGCAACTGCCAGGACCACAGCGGCCCACAGGGCTTTACCGATCCGCTGTCCTATGAACAGCCCCAGACATGGAACCAGCACAATGTACAAAGATGTTATGAAGCCACCCTTCCCTGCTGTTGTATACTGCAGTCCAACCTGCTGCAGGTTTGTGGCAAGACACAGAAGAAGACCGCATACAAGGCCGCCGGCAAGGAGAACCTTGCGTTCCTGCCCTTTGGGTGGAAGCATAGGTTTATTACGGCAGAATACAGGGATGAAAGGTATAAGGAAAAGACCCCCTATAAATGTTCTTATGGAGTTGAATGTGAAAGGCTGGACATAGGACATCCCGATACGCTGGGAAACAAAGGCACAGCCCCAAATAAAGGCAGTTAGCAGAAGCAGAAGGCTGCCGGCCAATTTTTTATTTTTCATATAAATCAGATTATAAAAAAAATTCTTGTCTGTAAATAATAATTTTGGTATATTGTATTTGAACCCAGGGGGTGAAAATGGTCTCGACTGGGGAATTTTGATGCATGGATTGCAAGTAGAGCGTCATCTCTTGAAACTGGCAACAATTTTATCTGCTAACACAGATTACGCTTTGGCTGCCTGAGGGCGGTCACGAACCTTCGGAATGCGGCTCCTAAGTCCGAGCAGGTTTGTCATAAACTGGGGCTTGCCGGGATAAGCTCCTGCGGTATTCCGGGACTCAAGCAGGATCAGGGAAAAGCCGGGTCTGTTTTGGAAGCTTGCTTTTCCTGAATGCAATCCAAGACTAAGCTTGTAGACGTTCATGGGTCAATCTTCAGGACGCGGGTTCGACACCCGCCACCTCCACTTCTATTTCAAGCATAAGGAGGAACTCTATGTTTGATTATTCAAGCACTGCACAGGCTGTAAAAGAACGGACACTTATCAAAAACGTATATATGTGGATGGCTGCAGGACTTGCCCTTACAGGCATAACATCGCTGTGGATGGCAAGCGATCCTAACCGGATGGTATCCTTTGTCCAGGGAGGCACCATGTGGATGCTCTTCATTGCAGAGATTGTCCTGGTATTCTATCTTTCTGCCCGGATCCTCTCCATGAAGCCACTGACTGCCACAATCTGCTTCGCAGGCTACTCAATACTGAACGGCCTTACTCTGTCAGTAATTTTCTATGCATATACATTGGAAAGCATAACAAGCACATTCTTCATCACAGCTGCAACCTTCGGCGGAATGGCTCTTTATGCAGCCACAACCAAGCGTAACCTGGCTACAATGGGCAATTACCTGGGAATGGCACTGTGGGGTCTTATCATAGCCGGCATTGTTAATATATTCCTTAAAAGCAGCACCTTCGACATGATGATCTCCGGCATCGGCGTACTTGTGTTCTGCGGCCTTACAGCTTACGACACCCAGTATATCCTTTCCATAAGCAGGAACTACTCCGGATCCCTGGACGAAAGCGATTATATCCGCTTCTCCATCATCGGAGCCCTGAAGCTCTATCTGGATTTCATAAATATGTTCCTCTACATGCTCAGATTTGTCGGCAGAAAAAAATAAATGCGTGTCACAGGCGGAATCTACAGCGGACGCCAGGTAAAGTGCCCCAAGGGTGTAATACGCCCATCCATGGACAGAATGAGGGAATCGGTATTCTCCATACTGGGCAACATGGAAGGTCTCTCTTTCCTGGATATGTTCAGCGGCTCGGGAATTATCGGCATAGAGGCTGCATCCCGGGGTGCAGAGCCTGTAATACTGGTAGAGAAAGACTTTATCAAGAAGAATGTTATAAAAGATAATATCTCTTTTGTGGAAAGCGACATCCAGCTTCGGCTTATGTCGGTGGAGCGATATATCCAGTGTGCCCCTGACGGCAGTTTCGACCTGGTTTTCTTAGACCCGCCTTTTCCCCGCCATAAAAAGAAAGAGCTTATAGAAAAAATAGGAGCCACTTCCCTTGTGAAGGAAGGAGGGCTCCTTATGATCCATTACCCTAGCGAGGACAACCTTGACCAGGAGCATTTTGATGCCTTTGATCTGATTGACGAGCGTAAATATGGCCGCTCAATTGTCCTCTTCTATAAGAAGATCAAATAAGAACTACAGCCGGGAAACAGAAATGCAGCACTGCAAGTGCAATTGCAAGAATTCCGATAGCAGTCTTGAATTTATCTACAGCTGAATAGAAAGAACCGCATGCCTTTCCGAAATCAACCTTTTTCTTCTCTGCTTTTGGTGCATCTGCAGCCGGTGCCGCTTCCTCAGCATCTGCAGCCGGTGCTTCCCCGATCTTCTCTGCATCTGGCTGAACCTCTGCCGCTGCATCTGGAACAGGAACTTCCTCTGCAGGTTTGACACTCTTTGTGATAGTATCCTTGAGGAAATAAAGACAGATAACAAATGATGTGATTGCGATAAGCAGGTCACCTACAACTGCAACATCACCAGGGGTTACGGTGATGATCAGGAACAGGCCGGTGATTCCTGCCACGATGGCAAAAATAACCTTGGATGTGCCATTCTCAAAGAACTCTTTAACATTGACAACACTTGGGAACTTCTTTGCCAGGAAGTCACTTGCAAAGTAGATACCTCCGATCAGGTTGACAAAAATTGCAAGAAAATAAAACTGCAACATATTTTACTCCTTTATTTTATTTTTCTCTTTCTCTATCATCAAATCAACAACCTGGAGCTTTTTCTGCAGGCTCTCGATTGCTTTCTGGATTTTCAGCTTCTCTGCCTCCAGATGATCCACAGGAGAAACTCTCTCCACCTTAGGAATAGGCTTTATGATGCTGGTCTTTACAGAATCGGCGCTCTCCCCCTCCATAAAAGCCTGGACTGCCTCTTCCCTTTTCCGGTCATCCTTCATCCCTGCTACAACCTTCATATTATCATATCCTATCTCCGGTGTCACGTCATACTTCTCTATACGGAGCAGAGTGTTGGCTGTAGTCTTATCCATGCCAAGCTCCCGGTCCACATAATCCTCGAAGGAAAGATGGCGCTCTATGCACATATTCCGTGCCTCGTTGAGCACCTTGGCAAAATCCTTCATTATGACACTGTTCTTCTGGAGGAACTCCTCCTTTATACGACTGGTCAGCTTTATAAAGGTCTGGTCGCTCTTAAAGGGGTTCATATAAATTCCGGTCTCCTCAGCCTTCTTTAAAAGCTGATGGAATGTGGCCCAGAACTGGGCTGTATGGCACCGGTTGGAAAGTGTTATATTGCCGTTCTGGCAGCTTACAACATGGTGGGCAAATTCGTGGATTGCAGTATAGATCAGGTCGCTCTCCCCTGTCATATTCTTGTTGTGTATAAGTATCTCCTGGGTTGCAGGCTTGTAGAGACCATCTACTTTTTTGCTTTTTTTGCCTGAGAATACAAGGGTGAAAGGGGGTACATCGGCAAGGGTACGGAGCTTGTCGGCCAGCTGATCCTGATTCATGCTTATTCCTTGAACAATGCGTTCTGGAAGTCGGAAATAAAGGATGAGTCCTGCTTTATTGCATCAAAGAGCTTGCTTACTCCAGATTCAACCACGCCGGCTGCACTGTTGCCCACAGCATGGCAGCTGTCTGTCTCCATATCGTAGATTACAACTCCGTCGTTGCCTGCAATATAGAAGGCCAGGCTTATATCGGCAGAATATCCCTGGTAATCGTGGTTCATCTCGGATGTGAATATTTCCATCTGGACATGGAACTTCTCTTTGGTATTCGGGACAACCAGATTCAGCTGGAGCTGCTGGTCCAGGAAGCTGCGGTACATAGAGACAAGATTGTCGGAGAAAAGCTCCTCTGCCACCTTAACCTCTGCGGTAACAGACATCTTCTTCACCATAAGAAGCAGGTCTCCATGAGGAATCTCTCCCTCAGCAATGCCGCAGCGGAATTCGCCGAAGAAGACTCCGTCAGGGCCAGTCTCCAGGCTGTCAAACAGAGTACCGTCCTCGAGCAGAACCTGAATAGGAACAGAGCCTGCAGGAATACCGGAAGTTGAATCTACAAACACCATAATATTGAAGCTGTCACCGAACTCACACTGCTGATAGTCTGGTGAAATAGCAATAGTGAGGGACGATATATCTGCATTCAGGTTCTGCAAGATATAAGCAGTCTGATCAGGCTTCTCCTCTGCAAGGGACAGAGTATAAGCTTCCTGCAGAATCTCAAGGCGTTCGGCCACAGTCTTAGCATCAGGAAGACGGTCAAGGACCTCGTCCACGGTGGAAGCCACCTGTTCCGAAGAGGCAGTTTCTGTCTCTGTATTCTTTGAATTCTCACCTATCTTTAAAAAATCCTTGACCGACTGGCAGCTTGTAAAAAGAAAAAATGTTATGCTTAAAAGGGTTAACCACTTATATTTCATATATATACCTTTTTTAAGGATAGATAAAAAAAAACGGGCTGTCAAGGACAACCCGCTTTTCAGGTAAAAAAACAAGAATCAGTAGCTCTTTGAAGAAGCCATCTTGCGGTTCTTCTTCATCTGCTTCCTGAGGATTGCTTTCTTCTTCCGTGTATTGATTGTAGAAGGCTTCTCATAATACTCTCTTTTCTTCCACTCTCTGATGATACCCTCTTTCTCCACCATTCTCTTGAAGCGCTTAAGGGCCTTCTCCAGTGGTTCGTTGTCATCAACCTTAACAAATGCCATTATGATTCACCTCCTTTGGTACTATAGTCCGCAGTACGGGCTTTATCATAAATAAAAGTGTTTTTTTTGTCAATTATTTCGGGCTTTTTTCCATGTCGATTATGACAAGCTGCGGTGTAGTCTTGTTACGGAAGTAGTTGTAGTCCACCCGGAAAATAGCATCCACAGTATCGCCTAAATTCAAATCACGCCCTGCCCTGTCGGAGCTGTTCCAGTAGATTGCCGGCCAGATGTTGGCACCTGCATCCAATGTGAACTTGATGTGCCCCACTTCCTTCTGCCCTACTATATCCATGGTTTTTATCACCAGTCTCTTGGCCAGGAACACAAGCGGGGGATTGCTCTCTCCATAGGGATTAAGCCGCTGCGCCACATCCAGGATATCCTCGGTAAGATATCCTTTAGGGAGCTCTGCATCTATCTCCGGATAAGGCTTTTCGGGAATATCGATTCCAACTTCCTCCACATATGTATTCACCTTCTTCTTGAACATCTCAAGGTTGGATGAGACAAGAGAGAAACCGCCGGCAAAGTCATGGCCGCCATAGTCAAGGAAAACATCCCTGCAGTAATCAAGGAGCGGCATAATTGAATAGTTGCGGATACTCCGCACCGAGCCTATAACCTTGTCTTCCATGACAGTGTATATTATGGCTGGTGCATTGTAATATCCCGAGAACTTGGAGGCAAGGATTCCGGTTATTCCCCTGGGCACCCCTTTTCCTCCGGTGAACACCAGAGAACTGGAGAACTCCTCGAAGCTCTCTTTTGCCGAATGAGTCAGAAGCCCCCAGTAATCCTCCCCCTGCTTTTTCCTCTGCTTGTTAAGCGAAAGAAGCTCATTGCCCAGCTTCTCTACTTCGGCTGAATCGGTGGACTTGAAGAAGTTTACAGCCTTTGACGGAACACCCATCCGGCCAGATGCATTTATAATCGGGGTTATGTACCATGCCACATCGGTGACTGTAATATTCCTGTCTATAATCTTCTGCTCGCATAAAAGCCAGTGGAGTCCTTTGCTGTTATAAGTTGCAATATGCATAAGACCGCGGTTGACCAGAATCCGGTTCTCGTTGACCAGCGGCATAAGATCTGCAATTGTCCCCAGAGCCACAAGAGGAAGCCTATTCTCATACTCTTCCGACAGTCCTGGATACTTTTTATAAAGCAATACCTTGAAAAGGTTCAGAAGCACATCAAGCTCTGTAATCTCGGAAGAGCTGTAACGGCTGTCATGACTCAGTTCCCTCATCTTCAGAAGTCCCATGCCGGAAAGGCTTGGGAAAAGTTTATAGATTTCAGGTGCAAGATCAAAAGTCTCCAGATCAACCTGGGGGAAAACCTCCCTGAAAAGCCGTTTCTGATTCTGGGCCCCGAAAGTTATGATCAAGGAGCCTGAGAAGAAATCCATAAGCCTTGTGCTTTCCATCGAAGTTATGACACCTGGCACAATAGTCTCGGAAATCTGAGCCACCTCCACCAGGTTGTAAAGCTTCGTGGCATTGAATATGAAGCAACCGTCCGGTCCAGGCACAATATTGAGCAGAGTCACATTCTTGTTGTAATAGGAGGTGCGGGAGAACTGCAAAGCCCATATAAGCTTGGCAACCACTCCGCAGCCTGCCAGGTCACGGAAAGGATATCCGCAGTCAGGAACCTTAGGATTTATGATGGCTGTACACTCCGGCAGCTCGGCAGGAGCTGTGTGGTGGTCCAGCACTATTACATCTATGGATTTATCTGTGGCATAGGCAATCTCATCCTTGTTGGAGATTCCGCAGTCCACAGTTATTATCAGGGTTATATCGTTTTCGGCGGCATAATCCACAGCTTCAGGAGTAAGGCCATAGGGCTCATCCCCCTCCGGAACTTTCCAGAACGGGTCTGCAATGCCAAGCTCTGTCAGCATATCAGTCATAAGGACAGTGGATGTTATTCCGTCTGCATCACGGTCGCCGAACACCAGGACACGCTCCCCTTCCGACGCTGCATCAAGAATACGGTCTACAGCATCCTCCATCTGGTGGAAAAGGAATGGGTTATGAAGATACTTTATCTCGTCCTGAAGGTAGAATTTAAGGTCTTCGGGCCTGGTTATGCCGCGGCGCACCAGAATGGATGCAAGAAGAAGCGACACCTTGTACCGGGATGCAAGATCCTTCACATCCTGGCTTTCTATGAATTTTTTATTATATTTCATCCAAGTCCCTTGAGAGAGAATTCAACCGACATTCCAGCACTGCCTGAATCCTGTCCAGCACTGCACTTTCCAATTTTTTATATTCTACCATAGAATTCTGTTTCTGCAAATAGATATTTGGAGGAAACCCCAGAAGATCCATGCACCTGAGTAGAAATTCAATGTTGATCAGGACAATCTGATCTTCGGTGCAGCTGTCAAGAAACTTCATGCTCTCTATCAGAAGCTCAAATATCTCAGAGGAGGAAGAGCCGCCACCATGGGTCCGGATGATTATCTCGAACCAGGTGAGAACTTTGTAATATTTCTGAAGATCAGTCTGGATTGAAAGGAAGTTATGAACAGGGGAGAAATCCTCTATCTTGGGATTCTTTGCCTTAGGAGTGTGGTATAAAACAAAATGGCCACAAGCCAGGGGTGAAACCAGAGGGCCGATCTTGCTCTTAGGTTTGTACCCGCCATAGGCTGTGGCCTCTGTTATTCCAGACTCTGGAGAGAATATCCTTACACCCTTGTGGTACTCGCCTATCCGGGTATTCTTAAGTATTATTCCATCCAGTTCTGTATAGCGGTTCATCAACTGCTATTGTACAGCTTTTTACTTGTTTTTTACAATAGCAAAAGAGAATTCGCAGCTTACGCAGAGCTTTCCGTTGACCTTTCCCTCGCCGGATGCAAAGTAGAAAGGCCCCTTGTTTCCCTTGATCCTGCACTCAGTCTCAAAGGTGTCGCCAGGAACTACAGGGTTCCGGAACTTAACCTTGTCAAGGCCTGTGAACATAGGGAGTGTGCCGTCGGTGCACTTGTCTGCAAGGAGCACGCATGTGGCCTGGGCCAGCATCTCGCAGAGGATCACACCTGGAACCACAGGGCGGCCGGGGAAGTGTCCTTTAAGGAAGAACTCCTCTCCGCTCACCTTGTACTTGCCATGGGCAACTCCGTCTACAACCTCTGCCTCCTGCACCAGGAGCATGTTATCCCGGTGGGGCAGTATTTTCTTTATCTCTTCCTGATTCATTCAATCCTCACATTTCTTAAATGCCAGACACGCATTGTGTCCGCCGAATCCAAGGTTTACAGAGAGGGCCAGATTGATCTCCGCCTTCCGTGCAACCAGCGGAACATAATCCAGATCGCAGTCCGGATCTGGTTCCTTAAGGCCGATGGTAGGAGGCACAATGCCCTCCCTCATGGCCATGATGGCCGCAATAGCCTCAACACCGCCGGTAGCACCCAGCATATGACCTGTCATGGACTTGGTGGAGCTTATAAGAATCTTATAGGCATTGTCACCGAAAGCCTTCTTGATGGCCAGTGTCTCTGACTTGTCGTTGAGCGGGGTGCTGGTGCCGTGGGCGTTGAAGTAGACCTTGGTCTCCCCCTCCATTCCGGCTTCCTTGACAGCATCGGTTATAGCCCGGGCCGCACCGCCTGCCTCCGGGTCCGGGGCAGTCATATGGTATGCATCGCAGGTGGAGCCGTAGCCGCACATCTCGGCATATATTTTGGCACCACGGGCCTTTGCATGCTCATATTCCTCAAGGATAAGGATACCTGCTCCCTCCCCCATGACAAAGCCGTTACGGCGTTTGTCGAAGGGAATGGATGCAACCTCCGGGTCGGTGCTGGAGGAAAGGGCCATGCAGTTGATGAACCCTGCAACTCCTGTGGGGCCTATAGCAGCCTCGGCACCGCCTGAGATTATGGCATCGGCGTAGCCTCCCTTTATTGCACGGTAGGCCTCGCCAATGGCTGTAGAGCCGGTTGCACAGGCTGTGGTGACAGGGACACATGGACCCTGGGCATGGAACTTTATGGCAATATTACCAGCTGCCATATTGGCGATCATCGTAGGGATGAAAAGAGGAGAAACCCTGCGAGGTCCCTTGTCATGCAGCTTGATAACTTCTTCTGTGAAGGTGGCGATACCACCTATGCCTGAGCCCACATATACTCCCAGCCGCTCCGGTGCTATATTCTCAAGAATACCGCTGTCCTTGACAGCCTGATATGCGGCAGCCATTCCATACTGGGCGAAAAGGTCGCTCTTGCGGATCTCGGCCTTCTCCATATAGAGATTAGGGTCAAAATCCTTGACCTCTGCGGCCAGCTTAGCCTTGAAGTCTGTGGTGTCAAACCTGGTTATTGGACCTATTCCGTTCTTTCCGGCCACAATGGAGGACCAGAAGGTGGAAACATCATTTCCCACAGGGGTTATGGCACCCATTCCTGTAACAACTACTCGTCTCATAATACTCCTTACATTGCCATTCCGCCGTCTACGCGGATAACCTCGCCAGTTATGTAATCAGATACCGGGCTGGCAAGGAACAGAACAAGGTTTGCCACATCCTCCGGCTTTCCTGCCTTCTTCATAGGAACGCTGTCAATAAGCTTGTCCCTGCCCGGCAGGTCTTTTGTCATATCTGTGTCGATTACACCAGGAGCCACTGCGTTGCAGCAGATTCCTCTGGCACCCAGCTCCCGTGCGATAGTCTTGGTAACTCCGATGATTCCGGCCTTTGATGCAGAATAGTTGACCTGCCCTGCATTTCCCATAAGACCGGCGATGGAGCTTACATTGATGATCTTTCCATAGTGTTTTTTAAGGAAGATGGGGCTGCAGTGCTTTGTCATGTTGAAAACACTCTTGAGGTTGATGTTGATGACTGCATCCCAGTTCTCCTCGCTCATAGAGAAGATAAGGCTGTCCCTTGTGATTCCTGCGTTGTTCACCAGGATATCGATGGTACCGAAATCCTTTGCAATCTGAGCCACTGTAGCCTTTACTGCAGCAAAGTCAGATACATCGCACTTATATGGCCGTGCTGTGACACCGAAAACCTTGAGCATGTCGCAGGAAGCCTGAGTGTTCTCGATGTTTCCCACATCAATCAAAGCGATGTCTGCATGGTTTTCAGCCATCTTCTGGGCAACAGTGAAGCCGATTCCCCTGGAGCCCCCTGTAATAACTGCAACTTTTCCTTTAAGCATTTTTAACACCCGGGCTGCATCCTGACTGTTCTCCACATTGAAGAAGCGCACATTGCCGCTGATCTTTGATACAAAGCCGGAGAGGGTGTGTCCCGGTCCGCACTCCACAAAGGTATCAAAACCGTCAGCAATCATGTTCTCTATCAGGCTCTGCCATTTTACAGGACTTTTAATCTGCATTGTCAGCAGCTCCTGCACTGGGTTATTGTTGTATTTTTTTGAAGTATAATTTGAATAAATATCAATTTTACTTGTTTTAAAATTATATTTTGATAATTCCTTAGCAAATTCTTCAGCAGCCTTAGCCATGAATGGAGAATGGAAACCTCCGCTCACAGGGAGCTGAAGGTACCGTCCACCAGCACTCTTCACATCCACCTTGAAACTTTCCATCTCCTCGGGAGCACCTGAGACAACCAGCTGTCCCGGGCAGTTGTAGTTGACCGGATAGATATGAGTATACTTAGAGGCAAGCTCCTCCACCCTGGCATTGTCCAGCTTAAGGACAGCGGCCATGATGCTCTTCACATCCTTTCCTGCCCCGTCCATCAACTCAGCCCGCCTGCACACCAGCTTGAAGCCATCTGCATCAGAAAGCATGCCGGCATAAGTCAGGGCTGCTATCTCCCCCAGGGAGAAGCCTGCCACTGCCTGGCAGGCCAGCCCCTGCTCCTCCAATGCCCTGGCAGCGGCAAGGTCCACGCAGAATATGCAGGGCTGGGTGTTGCAGGTCCGGGAAAGCTCCTCCTGGGTGCCTGTGAAGCACTGGGCCGCTGTCCCGGGCCGCAGGCTGTCTGCCATATCGAATATTGCTTTTGCCGCCTTGCTGTTGTCATAGAGGTCCTTACCCATCCCTGAGTACTGGGCCCCCTGACCGGCGAACAAGAATGCTATTTTACCCATTTTGTCCCTTTAAGAAGCTCTTCTGCCTGAGAAACCAGTTCCTCCACAATCTCCTTGGCACTCTGCTCTCTGGTGACCATACCTGCAATCTGGCCTGCGATGAAGCAGCCCTTGGCATCGTCCCCATCCACAGCTGCGGCCCGGAGTGCACCGATTCCTGCACTCTCAAGCTCCTCGTTGGAGATGGAAGGATCGTTCTCCTTCATGAAGAAATTCCGGGAGAAGCTGGTCTTGAGGCTCCGCACCGGATGACCCAGCTTGCGGCCTGTGACAATAGTATCTATATCGCTGGCCTTGAGCACCTTGGCCTTGTAGTTAGGATGGACTCCGCACTCATTGGCAACCAGGAACCGGGTTCCCATCTGGACACCCTTGGCACCCAGCATGAAGGCTGCGGCAATACCACGGCCGTCGCCGATTCCACCTGCAGCAATCACAGGAATGGTAAGTGCATCCACAACCTGGGGCACCAGAGCCATTGTGTTGAGCTCGCCGATATGGCCTCCGGACTCACCGCCCTCTGCCACAACAGCAACTGCACCCAGCTTCTCCATCCGCTTTGCAAGCATCACAGAAGGAATCACAGGGATAACCTTTATTCCGGCCTCCTTCCACATAGGCATGTACTTGGCCGGGTTTCCTGCACCAGTGGTCACTACCGGAACCTTAAGGTCGGCAACCACCTGGGCAACCTCTGCCACATGGGGGCTCATAAGCATGATGTTTACTCCAAAGGGCTTTTTGGTCAGGCTCCGTGCAGTCTCGATCTCCTTCTTAAGGTAGTCGGCACCTGCATTCATGGCAGAGATGATACCAAGTCCGCCAGCCTCGGATACAGCCGCAGCCAGCTTGCCGTCGGCAATCCAGGCCATTCCCCCCTGGAAGATAGGATATTCAATCCCCAGGATAGAACAGAGTTCAGAATTAAGCATTCTCTTTCTCCTTGAGGCGCTTCTCGATGAACTTAACAAGGTCATCAACTGTGGTCACAGCCTCGTCGAACTCAAGCTCAACGCCCAGTTCCTCCTCAAGGTCCATGATCATCTCTACTGTATCAAGGGAATCGATTCCAAGCCCGATAAGGGATGTGTCTCTGGTGACCTTGCTCGGGTCACAGTCAATCTTCTCAACGATCTTAGCTTTCAGTTTCTCAAAAATATCCATTTTTTACTCCTTACCATCTGATTATGCAGGCTGCGCTTGAGAGTCCGCCCCCGAAGGCGCAGAGAGCTAACAGCTCGCCTCTCCTGAAACAGCCCTTTCTATTAAGTTCATCAAGCGCGATGGGAATGCTTGCTGAAGATGTGTTTCCATAACGTTCAATATTAAGATAGAAGCGGTCTCCCGGAATAGGAAGCTTCTTCTTGGCATAGTCGATAATCCTGCTGTTGGCCTGATGAGGCACTACCCAGCTTATATCCTCCACCTTTATTCCTGCGTCGGCAGCCACATCTGCAATATCCTTACAGATTGACTTGACTGCGAACTTGAAGGTCTCCTGGCCGTTCATATTGATCACAGGCTTCTCGATGGGCCCCTTGTAGAACGGGGAATCTCCGCCGTAGTTGGGGATGCGGATAATATCGTTGTCGCCATAGGAATGGAGCCTGGAAGAAAGGTAGTTGTCCCCCTTCTCCAGGAGCACTGCGCCGGCACCGTCACCGAAGATGACACAGGTCGAGCGGTGTGTCCAGTCCACAGTGGCAGAAAGGCGCTCGGCACCCACCACCAGCATTTTGTTCACCTTGCCCCGGGCAAAGTAGCCGGCCGCAGTCTCAAGGGCAAAGACAAAGGCACTGCAGGCACAGTTTATGTCCATGGCTGGACAGGTTGCCCCCAATTTTTTCTGGATCATGCAGGCCACATTAGGAGACTTGTATTCTGCAGTTATGGAGGCGCAGATTATCATGTCAATCTGGTCTGCAGTGACTCCTGCGGCATCAAGGGCACGCTGTGCAGCCTTGTATCCAAGCTCGGATGTAGGCTCGTCCACCGATATATGGCGCTCCTTGATTCCTACCCGCTGGGTGATCCATTCATCATTTGTCTCCACCATGTGGGACAGCTCATCGTTATTCAATATCTTCTCAGGCACATAGCTGCCTGTTGAAACAATCCTGAAGCTCATTCTATCCTTTCCAGACTCTCTTTGAAGTAGATGTTTATTTTCTCAAAGGCCTTAACTAGGAACTCCTTCTCCTGATCGGTGAGGCCTACATTGATCTTTCTTACCATGCGACGGCGGAAATACTGATAATAAGCGTTTACTATGGCTCCCTCACGGGTCAGGTTAACTTTCACAGAGCGGCCGTCCTCCTGGCTGCTCAGCTTCTTAAGATAACCCTTCTTCTCCAGCTTGTTCACCATAACTGTGACAGATGGCTTGGAGACACCAAGCATGGCTGCCAGCTTGCTCACTGTGCATCCCTTCTTGCACCCTTCCCCCACTGCCTCAAGGAAATGAATCTCGTTGATTGTGAGGTTGATGCGGGAATTCACGTTTTTCTTGGCATTCTCTTCCAGGTTGATGACATTTTTGTACATGTTGAGAAGAATGCCACTTAACTGTTCAGAAAAAGAATCCATACACCACCATTTCTTTAGTTAGTTAATCTAACTAAATACAGTATACTGCCACTTTTACTATATGTCAAGTTAAATATCAAAGAAGAAAATATTGAAAACCAGGCGGTTTTGTGGTATAGGAGAAGCATGTGGTATACAGTCCTTCTATTGCTTATCTCAAATACATTCATGACCTTTGCCTGGTACGGACACCTGAAGCATAAGTCCACAAGCCTGATCATAGTGATACTGGTCAGCTGGGGAATCGCTTTCTTCGAGTACTGCTTTCAGGTGCCTG
>CADAEX010000011.1 GCA_902787125.1 uncultured Spirochaetaceae bacterium | reverse complement strand
ATCTCCTCGCTGCCGATCATTATCATAGGCTCAATGGCAATAACCATCCCCTCTCTCAGGCGGGGACTGATTCCTCGGGTTATAAAGTTAGGAACAGAAGGCTCCTCATGCATGCTGAAACCTACGCCGTGACCGCAGTATTCCCGGACCACACCGTAGTTATATTTCTTGGCATGTACGAAAACTGCACGGGATATATCCATGACTCTGTTTCCGGCTACAGCCTTATCTATTCCCTTGTACAGGCACTCCTCGGTCACCTTCATAAGCTGCTGAGCCTCTGGCGATATCTTGCCTATGCCTACAGTTATGGTGCTGTCAGAGATGTAGCCCTTCAGGTCCACGCAGAAATCCATACTTACAATATCCCCATCCTTAAGGACACGCTTTCCAGGAATACCGTGGATCACTTCCTCGTTCACAGACACGCATATGCTGGCCGGGTATCCCATATATCCAAGCTCTGCAGGCTTTGCACCCCGAGCCAGGACAAACTCCCGGGCAATATCATCTATATCCTTGGTGGTCATACCTGCTGCAATATGCTTCTTTATCTCAACAAAAGTCTCTGCCAGGATAGCACCGGAATCCCTGATTCCGGCAATGTCCTGCTTTGATTTAATTCTTATCATTTTCTTTATAGATTGCATCAAGGACGCCGTTCACAAAGCGGTAGGAGTCGTCGCCGCCGAACTCCTGAGCCAGCTTTACAGCCTCGTTGATGATTATTTTGCCGTCAGTGTCCTTCTGAAACAGAAGCCCGTAGACACTGAGGCGCAGAATTGCCAGATCGATGCGGGAGATACGGTCAAAATTCCAGTTTTTAATATGATTCCTGATAGCTTTGTCTATGGTCTGGATATTCTCCAGAGTGCCACAGACTGTAAGCTTGACATAAGCATCGGATGCTGTGTCAAACTCATCAGGGGACAAGCCTTTGACTGAATCGAACAAGAGTTCAGGATCAGATTTTTTCTCGAAATCCCAGCTGTAGATTATCTGAAACGCAAGAACCCTTGCCCGGTGCATTGTACCCATATTACAAGAAATATTTTATAGTCGCTTTTTTCTTAAGATCGTCGGTCACTTCCCGGACACATTCCTTGAATACAGTATCCTGCTTCTTTGCAGTAAGGTACTGGACAATTGTGTCCTTCACGGTGATGTTCTGCTCATCCGACACTTTCTCGCCCAGAGCAAGAAGTCTAGGTTCGTCCACATCAACAACACGGACTATATGGTAACCCACGTTGGATTTGATGACAGAACTGATAGTCCCTTTTGTCAGGTTGAAGACTGTATCAAAGAACTCTTCGCCCATGAACTTTCTTCTGTTGGTATCATCAATACGCAGTGTACCGAATCTGCCGTGGTTATACTTGGATGCAGAGTCATCGGAAAACTCAACCACCTTATCAAACTCAGAAGAGCTCTTGCCTATCTGCTTGCTGTAACCGTTGATACGCTCCAGCGCTTTCTGCTGTTCTGCAGAGTTGAGACCCCGGGTATCCACATAGATATGATCTATGGTGACCCTCTTAGGCATGAAGAACTGCTTGGTATTCTCATCATAGAAGCGCTTGACCTCATCATCGGACGGAGCCGGAATATTGGCCAGCTTGTTTCCCTTGACCTTCCTGATATATCTCTGGACAGCTAATGTAGTCTTGCTGCGGTCTGCATATACAGTCCAGCTTACATTCATCCGCTGTTCAACAAAGTCCTTAAGCTGTTCGTCAGAAACATTGGCACCTGCGCCCACTTCCTTTCTAATGGCAGAAAGAATCTCGGCCTCGGAAACCTGGATACCTTCCTTCTCGGCTGCCTGCCGCAGAAGCAGATCCTCAACCATAACCTCAAGGACTTCCTGCTCGCTCTTGTTGATGCCTGCATGCTGAAGCACCTTGATAGTCTGATCCAGCTGCTTTCTGGAGATAATCTCTGACTTGGACAGGTTAACTATCGCAACCCTCTGGTCCATACTTTCCTGAGAATAAACTGCTGCAGAAAGCACTAATATCAAGAAAATAGACAGAAGAACTTTTTTCATCACTCTTTATCCTGGCTGGTCTGATTCCACCACTCGGTTGATTCAGCTTCTGTATTGTTCTTAACTGATCCCAGCAGGTCATCCTTCTCTGTGGATCTGTTGACCCATGCCAATCCTAAGGAAAGGATAAGGAAGAATGCGGCAAGGATAGAGGTGAACCGTGTAAGAACGTTTCCGGACCGTGAGCCGAACGGTGTGTTGCTGGCTCCGCCGAAGATTCCGCCCAGTCCCTCGCCCTGCTCATCCTGTACAAGGACAAGAAGAATAAGAAGCAGCGATGCGATGACAAATAAAACAAGCAAGATAATACTCAAAATACCCATTCAAAAACCCCTTTATTCAGCGCATTTCAGTATAGCAGCAAAGCTGTCGGATTTCAAGGCTGCACCACCTATCAGTCCGCCATCGATGTTAGGCATAGCCAGAAGGCCTGCTGCGTTCTCCGGTTTCATGGAGCCGCCATACTGAATTATCATCTTCTCTGCAGCATCTGCAGAATAAATCTCAGCCAGCTTTTCTCTTATCACCTTGTGGATAGCATCTGCGTCGGCTGCTGTGGCTGTCTTTCCTGTTCCGATAGCCCACACCGGCTCGTATGCAATTACAATATGAGAGAGCATTCCCTCGCTGATATCTTTTAAACCATTTTCAACCTGAGAGGTTACAACTGTCTCGGCTTTTCCTGCTTCCCGCTCAGCCAAGGTCTCCCCTACGCAGAGGATGACATCCAGCCCTTTCTCAAGAGCCAGCTTTACCTTGCCGTTGATGAAGCTGTCGGTCTCGCCATAGTAGCTGCGCCGCTCAGAATGCCCCAGGATAACCACAGAGACACCCACATCCTTGAGCATATCGGGAGAAATCTCTCCGGTGAATGCTCCAGATACTTTATCGGACATATTCTGTGCTCCCAAAAGGACATTTGTCCCCTGGACAACTTTATTGACTTCTGAAAGAACAGTGAATACCGGGCAGATGGCAATCTTGCACTTAAGCCCTTTTGCCTTCTCCACAATCTCTTTTGCAAGAGCCACAGCCTCGGCTGTAGTCTTGTTCATCTTCCAGTTTCCAGCAATAAATTTGATTCTTGCCATAATTACCTCTATTTCTGAAGAGCCACAATACCAGGAAGAGGGAGTCCCTGGAGGAATTCCAGAGATGCACCGCCACCGGTGGATACATGACTCAGCTTATCCGCAAGGCCGAACTTGTTGACAGCAGCAACAGAATCGCCTCCGCCTACTACTGTAGTGCCCTTGCAGTCGGCAACTGCCTTTGCTATATCCAGTGTTCCCTTGGCAAAGCTGTCGAACTCGAATACCCCCAGAGGTCCGTTCCATACAACAGATTTTGCCTTGCTTACTGCATCCTTGATAAGGGCGATAGTCTTAGGGCCTACATCCATTCCCATAAGGTTTTCCGGGATATCGATTCCATCCACAGCAACAGGCTTTGCATTCTCATCAAAGGCTTCTGCAGCAATATGATCTACAGGGAGTATTATGTTGACTTTTTTCTCTGCAGCTGCCTTGAGGAATTCCCGGGCTGTATCAAGATAATCGGCCTCCACTAAGGACTTGCCGATCTTATGCCCCTGGACTGAAAGGAATGTGTATGCCATCCCGCCGCCGATAACCATGGTGTCGCAGGTCTTTAAAAGGCTCTGGAGCACACCGATCTTGGAAGATACTTTTGCTCCGCCGATGATAGCAACAAATGGATGTGCAGGATTCTCAAGAAGAGGAGCCATGAACTTGACCTCTTTCTCGATAAGGAAACCGGCATAGGCTGGAAGGAAGTGTGCCACACCTTCTGTAGATGCATGTGCTCTGTGAGCTGTGCCGAAGGCGTCGTTCACATAGACATCACCAAAGGATGCAAGAGCCTTTGCATAATCAGGGTTATTGGCCTCCTCGTCCGGATAGAAGCGTACATTCTCCAGAAGCAGAACTTCTCCTGCCTTGAGAGCCTTGACCTCTTTCTCCACTTCCGGTCCTATGACATCAGGTGCAACCTTGACAGGCTTTCCCAGAAGCTCGGCAAACCGTTTTCCTATAGGAGCCATGGAGAACTCCGGATTCTTCTTTCCCTTTGGCCGTCCGAAGTGGCTCATCACAACCAGGGATGCACCCTTCTGGGAAAGAATATACTCTATTGTAGGCAGTGCGGCCCGGATACGTGTGTCATCCTTCACCACACCCTCTTTCAGCGGAACGTTGAAATCAACCCTGATAAGAACTCTTTTTCCTGTCAGGTCTGCATCGCGGATTGTATTTAAAACCATATCAGCCGTTAACCTTCTTCATTGTTGCGATAAGGTCGAGAACCTTGTTGGAGTATCCGATCTCGTTATCGTACCAGGATACAACTTTAACGAATGTGTCTGTAAGTGCAATTCCTGCCTTTGCATCGAAGATAGATGTCCGTGTGTCGCCCAGGAAGTCAGAGGATACAACTGCATCTTCTGTGTAACCCAGAATACCCTTGAGCTCTCCTTCGGAAGCTTTCTTCATAGCCTTGCAGATATCTTCATACTTTGCAGGCTTTGCAAGTCTTGCTGTAAGGTCTACAACAGATACATCAAGAGTAGGAACTCTCATGGACATACCGGTAAGTTTTCCGTTGAGGGCTGGGATAACTTTTCCAACAGCCTTTGCAGCTCCGGTTGAAGATGGGATGATGTTGCCGCATGCAGCCCGGCCGCCTCTCCAGTCCTTGAGTGATGGACCGTCTACAGTTTTCTGGGTTGCTGTCACAGAGTGGACTGTTGTCATAAGACCTTCGATGATTCCCCACTTGTCGTTGAGGACTTTTGCGATAGGTGCAAGACAGTTTGTGGTGCAGGATGCGTTGGAAACAAACTTTGTTCCCTTCTTGTATGTCTTCTCGTTGACACCGCATACGAACATAGGTGTATCGTCCTTGGAAGGAGCTGTCATAACTACATATTTTGCTCCAGCCTTGATGTGTGCCTCAGCCTTCTCTTTTGTAAGGTTGAGACCTGTAGCCTCTACAATGTACTCTGCTCCAACTTTGTCCCAAGCCAGCTCAGCTGCATCCTTGCATGCTGTAACTCTGATCTTCTTGCCGTTGACAATAAGAAGTGACTTCTCCACATCTGCCTTGATAGTACCTTCGAATGCGCCGTGCATTGTGTCGTACTTAAGCATATATGCAAGATAATCTACAGGACAAAGGTCGTTGATTCCCACAACTGTAATGTCTGGGCGTGACATTGCGGCTCTGAAAACAAAGCGGCCGATTCTTCCAAATCCATTGATTCCAATTTTAATAGTCTTTGCCATAATAAAAACTCCCCTTAAATTTTATATTATTATAATAAATATAAGATAAAGCCCTGTTTATGTCAATTTATCAAGTATGGTTTTATCAAGATCAGGGTGGATTCCAAGCCTAGTGAGGGAGAAGTCGTAGCGCACCGGATCTTCCGGGTCATACTGGGCAAAGGCGGCTGTTATCTCCCGGGCGGTCTTAAGATCACCTGCCTTCCGGCTGGTAAAGCCAAGCCGTGTGGCTATATCGTGCATATGGGTGTCCACAGGCACAAGAAGATCCCTTTTTGGAACTCTGGTCCAGCCACCTGGATCCACCGAGTCCTGCCGCACCATCCAGCGGAGGAACAGGGCAAACCGCTTGCAGGCGCTCCCCTTCTCCGGCGGTGTTATCAGAATACCACAGCACCCTTGAGAATATTCTTGTATAAAGGTCATGAAATGGCTTATGCCAGCCAGCATGTCGCCACGATACCCTTCCATGAAAAGAGCTTCCAGGCTGCCATACTGCCGCAGAGCCTCCCCTATTGCATAGAGGAACGATGAGATTTCACGGCACTTGAAGAACCGATAGACAAAGCTTTTATACTGATCCTGCAATTTTTCTGAGGATAGTACAGCAAGGGTTTCGGCAGGATGAGGCCCCAAGGGAGAGAGGACCTGGTCTATGGCCTTGAGTATCAGATCCACCCGTCCCACTGCCAATGAGGAGGCTATAAGACCTGCAACTTCCCTGTCCCGGACATCGGAATAGGTGCGCACAGGTGCCAGCGGGTCAGGATATATATATTCCGGCCTGTGATATGCGGCATAGACTGTGTCTAAAATTTCCTTGACTGTCATAGAACCAAATATAAAAAAATCTCCTGCGAAAAGCAGGAGATTTGGGCCCACATGGACTTGAACCAGGGACCACTCGATTATGAGTCGAGGGCTCTAACCAACTGAGCTATAGGCCCGATATATAAATTATTATAAAAAGGGGCTCCTGTTGTCAAGAGCCCCTTTTTTTCCAAATTAAGGAAATATCACTTCTTAGCTTCGGCAGCAGCGGCATCACCCTCGAATCTCACCTTCTGGATCTTAGCCATCCAGATGTAGAGCAGGGACGGTGCAATGAAGAAGGATGAGTATGTACCTACACAGATACCGATTATCAGGTTGAATGCGAAGTTCTTGATTGCACCCAGACCGAACACATAGATGGCAACTACTGCGATGAGTGTTGTCAAGGATGTGATGATACCTCTGGAGAGTGACTGTGAGATACTGGTGTTCAGGATCTGCTTAAGAGGACTGCCCTTGAGCAGGATGATGTTCTCCTTTACTCTGTCGAAAATAACTATGGTTGCGTTCAGTGAGTAACCGATGATGGTAAGTACAGCTGCGATTGTGGTTACATCCACCTCAAGCTGGAGTGCTCCGATAACACCTACCATGACCAGTGCGTCGTGGGTCAGTGCCATGATGGAGGAAAGACCATATGCCAGCCGGAACCGGAACCAGATGTAGATAAGCATAAGGGCCAGTGACAGGATGATCAGCCATACAGCCTGCATACTCAAGGTCTGGGAGAACCGTGGACCAGAGAATTCGGATGACAGGACAGTCACATTTGCTGCTGTATATTTGCCCTCGAGAAGGCTCTTTACCTTGTCGGAAACAGCCACACCGGTCTGCTCGCCGGTCTCTCTTACTCTTACACTGAAGATCTGCTCTGCAGGATCGCCTACAACCTGGATCTGTGTTGCGCCGGCAGGAGCAAGTACAGTTCTCATGTCAGAGATATCTGTCTTTACAGAAGTATTGATCTGCACCCTCATGTTGAGACCGGAGAGGAAGTCGATTCCAAGGTTGAAACCGCCCCGAGCGCCGGTGATGATGAACAGCAGGATGATTACTATCAGGGATGCGATAGGAGCGATATATCTAAGCTTTGTAAATTCGTAAACTTTTTTCATCTCTTATTTCTCCCAGGTAATGCTTAATTTCTTCATATGGCCAACATCCAGACAGAAGTCAAATATAAGTCTGGATACGAAAATTGCGGTGAACATAGAGGTCACAATACCTACTGCCAGTGTATAGGCGAAGCCCTGGATAGGACCTGTTCCCAGCTGAGACATGAACACAGCTACGATGAATGTGGTTATGTTGGAGTCCATGATAGCCCAGAAGGATTTCTCGAAGCCGGCCTTTACTGCAGCGGCAGCAGATTTACCGATCCGGTACTCCTCTTTGATTCTCTCGAATATAACGACATTGGCATCCACTGACATACCGATGTTCAGGATAAGACCTGCGATACTGGTCAGTGTAAGGGTCAGGTTGAAGGCTGACAGGATACCTACCATGAGGTAGAGGTTCAAAAGCAGCATAAGGTCTGCAATAAGTCCTGCACCTTTGTAATAGATGATCATGAAAATGATTACAAGGAGAAGACCAAGGCCCATAGCCCTGACACCCTGGCGGATGGAGTCTTCACCAAGTGATGCACCCACTGCCTGCTGGTTGATAACTTCCAGGGAAACTGGAAGAGCGGCAGTTCTGAGAACCAGTGCGATATCCTGAGCTTCCTGCTTGTCAAGACCGGACATCCGGACCTGACCTCCGGAAATAGCTTCCTGGATTGTGGCACCAGCTTTGACATTGTCATCAAGGACGATGGAAAGGGTCTTCTTGACATTCGCAGAGGTAAGCTTGAAGAATATATCTGCTCCTTCCTTGTCCAGTGCAAAGTTGATTACAGGACGGCCTGTCACAGGGTCGTTGCCCACCTGAGCATCCACGATGTGGGAACCGTCAAGACCGATCTCCTCGCGGATTGCAATATGATTAACTGTATAATCGATTCCGTAGTTGTCTTTCTGGACAAAGCGTCTGCATACAACGCCGGCAGGGAGGATTGACTTGTCAATCGGCTGCTCGTCTGCATCCAGTGCCCGGCCAGGATTCTGGTCGATATATGTTCTTAAAGCCTGAGTAGCTTCGTCATCAACGATATGGAAATTAAGCTTTCCCTTTCCCATGAGGAATGCGTTTACACGCTCAGGGTCAGCCGCACCAGGAATCTCAATAGTGATTCCGGTATCGCCCTGTCTTCTGATCTGGGGCTCTGTGATACCGAACCGGTCGATTCTGTTGTTCAGAATCTCGATAGCACGGTCAATAGCACCTTTCTTATCCTCTGCAGTAGGAGTCCTGCCAAGCTTCTCGCCCAGGCTGTCCATATCTGCCTCAAGCAGTACTGTCATACCGCCGGAAAGGTCAAGACCGAGCTGGAGAATACTCTTGCTCTTCTCTTTAAGGCCCATGATATCATCACGATAATAAGCCTCGATAGCATTGAAAAGCTGCTTCTTGCTCTTGAAGCTGCTTAAAACCTGCTGAACACTCCATGCCTTAGGAGCATCCTTTTTCATCAGCTTATAGTTGGCAGCTGCCTTGTCCTTAAGGAAGCTGTACTCAGCTGGAATTGCCTGATCCGGATTCTCCTTGACCATTGCCTCAAGCTTTTCCAAGTCTTCGGCCGCCTTGGTCTGAGAGAAGTTCCTTATCTGCTCTCTGGAACCTGTAGCAATTGCCTTGGCATCCTTGCCTACCCCGAAATACCATTTTCCGGTAGGATAGAGAAAGACAGTAGCAATAGCCACAACCAGAAGCACTAGAATAAATCTGGCTCTCTTACTCATAAATTCTCCCCAGTTGTTTATTTATCTTCTTTTTTATCTTCTTTAGCATCAGCATCTGCTGCAACCTTGGCCTCGTGGCTCTCAAGGACAGCGGCAATAGCTGGTTTGACAAACTCAATCTTTGTGTTGTCGTCAACTTTGACCACTACAGTCTGCTCTTTAACTGCCAGGATGACACCCCTGATTCCTCCGATAGTCTGAACCTTGTCAAACTTCTTGAGGGCACTGAGCATCTTCTGTGTCTCTTTCTGCTTCTTGTTCTGCGGACGGATGATAAACAGGTAGAAAATTGCGATAACACCGGCAAAGGTGATAAATGTTGTCACTGCAGAACCAGCTGCCTGAAGAACAGGCATTCCCATAAGAATACTACTCATTTTGTTTCCTTTAATAAAAATTCAATTATCTTATAATAAATATCACTTATAAGGCTGATAGTCAATAAACTAGGCTGTTACGCCAAAAATCTTTTTAAGGTCGCCAAAACTTTCCACCTTTTGGCTGGCCAGCGCGTTGTACTTATCCAGAACCAGCTGTTCCTCCCCCTTATCCTTGGAAAAGATAGCAGAACAAACTGAAGCCTTGACCATTCCCTTGTCGAACAGTTCGGCTGTCCCCAGTTTTCCGTACTCTTTGGCCGATTTTTTATCAACTACAGCGTTGTCACCGTCATAGCCTATGGTAAATATAAATTCTTCCCGTGTCATATCTTTTCTATTATAGTGAGTTTTACCGGGGAAAAGCAAGGGAAAATTTAAGGGCTTCCTCTTTTTGACCCATAGCTTTGATTGCCCCTGTAAAACGGCGCCATAGGCTTCCCTTCCCAGATCCTTCCTCGGCAATAAGCGGGTAGGTCATAAGAGGACTGCCGTCCAGGCTTACTACGCAGCTTCCCACCGGAGCACCAGCCTCCACAGGCCCCCTGATTCCCTTGTTGAGTGTTATGTCCCAGCTCAGAGATGCAAGCCTGCTGTAAGGAACACAGATCTGGTCGCTGCCCGGTATGGCCACAGGGACAGAATCCTCGGTGCATCCGAAGACTGGAGCTTTTACAGGTGCAGGCAGGACTGGAAAGAAAGTCCTATAGGTGTGGAAACCGTAGGAAAGAAGGCTGGCCCCCTCCTCCATACGCATAAGCTTGGCATTCATTATATCCTTTGCCTTGATTCCCATTATAACTGCCACCAGCCGCATTCCGTCACGCTCTGCAGTAAGGGAGATATTGTAGCCAGATTCATCTATGTAGCCTGTCTTAAGACCATCAACGCCGGCATAGCGGCCTAAAAGGTCGTTGCTGTTATTGATTGTCCGGCTTCCCATCTTGAAGGCCTCCTGGTTTGTAAGGACATCCAGGTACTCAAGATAATTCTGCACATAAATACGGCAGAACTGGCAGAACTCCAGGGCATTCACCTGGTTTGTATCCTCGTAGCCTGCAGGATCGGTAAAAACAAAGGATTCAAAGCCCAGCTGCTTTGCCTTCCGGTTCATCAGCTCAACGCAGGCATCCCTGCTGCCTCCAATCAGCATAGCCACAGCCATGGCAGCATCGTTGCCGGAGGTCACCATAAGGCCGGTAACAAGATCCTTCACCTTTATCCGCTGCCCTGCCCTGATATACATAAGGGAGGATCGGTAAGGTGCTTTCTCGAAGTCAGCCTCGGGAGGGACAACAATTTCCTGCTCCAGGTCAAGCTCACCGGCTTTCACTTTCTCCATAAGGAGATAGGTAGTCATAAGCTTTGTCATGGATGCCGGGGGAATTATCTCGTCCGGATTCTTTGTGTATAAAACTGTACCTGTCTCGTAATCCATAAGGGCAGCCGCCTTGCACTGGAGCACCGGCTCGGGTACTGTGGTGAATCCGTCATAAATATCAGAATAATTAATTACCGGTTCCTTGGATCCAGCCGGAGCCACACATGCCTTGATTCCTGTGATTATCCCCAGCAGTATAACGGCCAGGATGAGAATCTTGATTGTTCTGCGGACAGGTTTTGTCATGCTATTACAGAAGCAATTATATCCATTGCCTTTTCGTATGAGGAATCAGCAATTGCCATGACTGCAGATATCGGAGAACCGCCATAGTTCAGGTTATCAATATCAATGCCTGCCTCGGTAAGGGCGGCAAGAATCTTGAACAGAGGCTTGAAGGAGCCGGCAAGTCCCTCTCCTATTATTCCCACAATGGCAATGCCAGATGCATAGCTTACCTTCTCGATGCCAAGGTTGGACTTGAGCCGGGAAGTCAGGTCATCCCAGTCTATCATATTCTCGTCCTTCACATAGAAGTTGAGGGTGTCGATTCCCTTGAGCTCGAAGGATATGATAAGACCCAGAGCACCCAGCTCCTTCTTAAGCTGCAGATGCAGGTCGTGCATATCCTCCAGTTTGTACTTCTCTATGGTTATACGGCGGAATCTCCGCTTGCCTGCTATACCCACCACAGGATCCTTGGAGGAATCACGCCGGGAGTTTATGAATGTACCGGATTCGTCCGGAGCATTTGTATTTTTGATATTTATTGTGATGTTTGCCTGCCGTGCCGGTGCAATAGCCTCCTCGTGGAAAACGTTTGCACCAAGGTATGCCATTTCCCGCATCTCTTTATAGGTTATCTCGGGAACAGGCCGGGCATTGGCCGTGATGCGCGGGTCACAGGTATAGGTGCCTGAGACATCGGTCCAGTTTTCGTAAATGTCAGCGGCAAGAGCCTTGGCATAGATGGATCCGGTTATGTCAGAACCGCCTCTGGAGAAAGTCTTGATATTGCCGTCAGGACCAAGTCCGTAAAAGCCTGGAACAACATATTTCTTGGATGGATCCACGTTGGCCTTGATAAGGTCGTAAGTCTCGGGAAGAATCTCTCCGTGCTCCCCTATACGGATAACCTTTGCGCTGTCTAAGAATTCAAAGCCGAAATAGAGTGATATGAGCTTGGCATTCAGATATTCACCACGGCTTGCGGCATAGTCAGGGCTGCACTTGTCCATCAGATGGGACTTGATAGTGATCAGCTCCTCCTTGAGGTCAGAGGTTATGTCCAGCACAGCGGCGATCTGGAGATACCGGTTTCTTATCTTATCCCAGACTGCAGTGATATCTTTGTCGTTGCTTGCAAGATTATGGCATTTATAAAGGAGGTCTGTTATCTTATCGTCCTCTTTATCTCTCTTTCCCGGGGCAGAGACAACTACAATCCGTCTGTCGGGATTGGCCTTTACAATAGCCTGAGTCTTGGATATCTGCACCGCATCGGCCACAGAGCTTCCACCGAATTTGCAAACAATCATCTTTTTCTCCTTTTTGGAAATACTGAAGACATTAAACACAATTAAAAACAAAGTTTCAAGACTTTTATACGCCTTGACTACCTAAATATTATAATATATCTTTATATACCATGAAGATTTGGATTAAATACCTTATCGGAGCCATAGCCGGAGTTATCCTGGGCAATATCTTCACCGGTTTCTTCGCAGATCCTGCGGTAAGCGAGACTGGCAACAGAATTATCCTGAGCATAGGAAAATATACATTCTTCCCTCTTATTCTGTTTGCTGTGGCTTTCTCTGTCTCCAAGCTGATGACAGAACATCTGCTGTTCAGGGTATTCTTCAAGGTCCTGCTTTTCACCACCGCCTCTTCCCTGGTCCTGACTCTGGTGGGCGGAGGTGCAGCACTATTGGTTTTCCAGGGGCGTATACCTATTATCTCCGAAGGAGCTGTGAACTTGAGGCTCCCTACCCTGGCCCAGCATATAGCAATGATATTCCCGGAAAACTTCTTTGCCATATTCACTGCCACAGGCAACTACCTTATGCCTATGCTGGTGCTGGCTATCCTGGTGGGAATAAATATGGACCCCTCAAATCTGCATACCCGGCCTGTAATTCTGATATTCGACTCTGTGGCCAGAATCTTCTTTGACATCAACAGCCTAATCATAGAGTTCATGGCAGTGGGAATTGTATTCCTATCTGCCACCATGACCGCATCTCTGATTGTGAATCAGCAGCTGGCATTGTATAAATACCTGCTTATAACTGTAGGATGTGCGACACTGTTTGTAATATTCATCCTTATTCCAGCTGTAATGATACTCTGCTGCCGCAAGGGAAAGCCTTTCCAGTCTCTGTACGGACTTCTGGCTCCTGCAATGGCCGCATTCTTCTCAGGGGATATCTACTTCGGTTCCACCACCCTTATTAAAAGCTCCTTTGAGAACATCGGGGCCAAGCGTAAAGTGGGAGCTCCGGTAATTGCTTTCCTGTCTATATTCAGCAGAGGCGGCACTGCCATGGTATCGGCAGCCTCAATTATAATAATCATCAAATCATATACCGGAATCGAGATAACCTGGCAGGACTTCTTCCTGATCATGCTCCATACATTCCTGCTTTCGTTCATATTGGGGGCTGTCCCCGGCATGGGAACCGCAATATCCATAACCATGCTCTGCAACGGATATGGCCACGGCATAGAAAACGGCTATCTTATCATCCAGCCTGTGGCTGGGCTTCTGATCAGCTTCAGCGTTCTTGTGGACATAACTGTAATGGGATTCATAAGCACAGTCATTGCCCAGCAGACCGATCTGCGCAAGGAAATAAGCATAATCAAGTTCACATAATATGGAAAAAGAGAACACTTCATTCTTAGATAAAGTAGCATTCATAGACACAAAGCTGGACGAGGTGCTTAAGAGCGCCTTCAAGACAGAGAAGAAATACAAGACACGCCTCAGGAACATAGAGAGCCAGTACAGTGCCAGCGCAATAAACCTGATGGACTACCTGGCTTTCCGGAGCTTTGACATAGACAAGCTTCAGAAAAAGATGCAGAAACTGGGCTTCTCGGACCTTTCAGACATAAGTTCCCATGTGCGGCAGACACTTATATCTGTAAAAGGAATCGCAGACATGGTGCTGGGGAAAAAGCCCAAGTACGAAGATGAGGAGTACATAACTGCCCGGAAGAGCCAGAAACTTCTGGAAGCCAACTGCGACGCCCTGTTCGGCACAAAGCCTGAGAAGCGTGGAACCCGCATAATGGTCACCATGCCGGCCCAGGCCGCAGAAGACATAAAGTTAATAGAATCCATGCTGGATGCAGGAATGGACTGTGCCCGGATAAACTGTGCCCACGACACCCCGGAGATATGGGATGCCATAATAAAAAATATCCATACCGCAAAGAAATCCATGGAGAAGGAATGTTCCATAGTTATGGATATTGCAGGCCCCAAGATCCGCACCGGAAGCCTTGCCAGCGACCCTATCACAGTAAAAGAGGGGGACACCCTGGTGCTTACCAGAGAACTTGTTCCCGGTGAAGGGAGGAAAGAGGATAAGAGCGCCCATATAGGATGCACCCTTGAGAATGTATTCCAGTGTGCAAAACCAGGAAACCGGATCTACTACGATGACGGCAAGGTGGAAGGCAATATTGAGAAAGTGAGTCCCGATGAGATTGAGGTCCGCATAACCAATGCCAAATCATCAGGCAGCAAGATAAAGGGAGACAAAGGGCTCAACTTCCCAGACACAAAGCTCAACTGCCAGGGTTTCACTCCAAAGGACAAGGAGCACCTTGCCATAATTGCAAAGAACCAGAAGAAGTGGAAGATCAATGCTCTCAACCTGTCGTTTGTAAACAACCCTTCAGAACTTGATATGATGATAAGAGACATTAAGAAGCTGGGGGTAAAGACCGGTATAATCATAAAGATTGAGACAGAGCAGGCATTCGAGCACCTGCCTGGCATCATACTTTCTGCCATGCAGATCTACCCTGCCGGCATTATGCTGGCCCGGGGTGACCTGGCTATAGAGACAGGCTGGAAAAACTTTGCCACTATCCAGGAGGAGATTATACGCATCACTTCCGCCGCCCACCTGCCCCTTGTATGGGCTACCCAAGTGCTGGAGACTCTGGCCAAGGACGGGGTGCCTACCCGGGCCGAGATTACCGATGCTGCGTTGTCCGAACGCTCCTCTTGTGTAATGCTTAACAAGGGTAAATATATTGTCATGGCCATCCGCATGCTGGACAAGATTGTGCGCCGCATGGAGAAATTCCGGACAAAGAGCGAAAATGTGCTGCCTAAACTGGACGGAGCGGAAAAACTTATGCTTTCCCACAGGAAATATGATATCTGAAAGAGTGATCAAATTCTTAAAATCTGTAATTCTGCCGCTTGCTCTGTATCTGCTCCTGTTCAATCCTCTTTTCAGCGAGCAGGACCAGCACATAACAATAACCATGAGCTCTGCCTTTCTATCGCTGGGCATAGCCTTATGCCAGCTTGCATTATTCATTTTCGTGATGGCAAAGGTGAACAGGCTGTCCCTGGCTGACACAGGGCTTTTCTCCTTCTCTTATAAGACAATGCTCAAACTTATTCCAAGCATGCTGATCATATGGGGCATCTACTTTGCCGGAATACTTATGCTGCTGCTTGCAACTGGGTCTGCAGAGGATCCTGCCATAATAACCCTGGTTCTGGATGCCCCCCTGTGGATGCTGGCTTTAATGATGCTGGGAATCGGTTACTGCGAGGAGTTTTTCTTCAGAATCTACCTGGTGGAGACCATGGGAACAGTATTTGGAAAAAAAGTTGCCATAATAATAAGTGCTGTTTTTTTTGCTCTGGGACACCTTTATCAGGGATCCCTGGCTGTCTATGTCATCTTCTTCCTGGGACTTGGGTTCCAATGGATATACTCAAGATACAGGAGCATACATGTGAATGCTATAACCCATGCTATGTTTGATGTCATCTCTGTATTGCTCAAGGGGTTCTGATCATGCTGCAGTCCTTTTCCACCGTATTCCAGCAGATTGTCATACTTTTCATAATGATAGGTGTAGGATATGTCTGCTCAAGGCGCGGTTTCCTCTCCACCCTGACAATAAAAGAGCTCTCCAAGTTCATCATCTACGTGGTTACACCATGTATTGTAGTGGAATCCTTCCACCGTCCATTTGACAGTTCCATGCTGGGGAACATGGGAATTGCCTGCGCAGCAGCTGTAGCAGCCCATCTGTTAAACATAATACTTTCCAGAGTTTTGATCCGTGACAGGGAACAGAACCGACGAGTTGTATACCAGTTTGCAACCATATTCAGCAACTGCGGTTTCATGGGATTGCCTCTTCAGTATGCAATTCTGGGCGGTGATGGTGTTTTCTACGGAGCTGTATTCATTGCTATATTCAATGTTTTCACCTGGACCTACGGCTTCACAATCATGGGAAGCAAGGGACAGAAGATAAAGCTCAAGGAGATACTGCTTAACCCAGGAGTTCTAGGAGTGACCGCAGGTCTTATCATATTTGTGAACTCATTCCAGATTCCCCATGTCCTGCTGGTGCCTATAAAAAGCTTTGCCGCCCTTAACACTCCGCTTCCGATGGTGGTTGTGGGCTACTACTTGGCCCAGATAACATCTCTTAAGGTGCTCAAGGACAGATACCTTGTCATCACCCAGGCTCTAAAGCTGCTGTTGGCTCCCCTCCTGGCACTCCTGATGTTCTATGCAGTCGGAATCAGAGGACTGCTCCTTATATCACTGATAATCTCTGCATCAGCTCCTTCCGCTGCAAACACTGTAATGTTCTCTGTCCTCTTCAACCGGGACACAAAGCTGGCCGTAACACTGGTATCCGTATCGGTGCTGCTTTCCCTTTTCACAATGCCGCTGGTGATTTCGCTGGCAATGGCGGTGGCATAGAGGTGCTATGAATTTTATAACTGCCGCAACTGTACAGAAGGATGACGATGGTAAGAGAGCTGATAAGATTTTCCGCATAGTGCTGGGGAAGATGCCCTTAAGCCGTATCTACAAGGAGATCAGAAGCGGTTTCCTAAGGATAAACGGAAAGAGGACAAAAGAAGATGCCAAGGTATCAGCCGGTGACACCGTGGATATTGCCCAGATCCTTATGGAATTTGCAGTTCATCAGGAGCATAAGAAGCCGGTCCATACCATAAACCGGGAAGCTTTCAAGAAGAGAGTTGTATTTGAGGATGACAGCATACTGGTGATCAACAAGAAAAAAGGAGA